>CALFPI010000614.1 GCA_937919035.1 uncultured Gemmatimonadaceae bacterium | reverse complement strand
TGCTCGTCACCCGTCTCGACGCCGAGAAGCGCGTTGACCTGCTGTTCGATGCTCTCGATCGGTGCCCGGCGTTGCGCGCGATGCACTTCGACATCTATGGCACGGGCGCCCTCGGGCGGGCTCTGCGCGCCCGTGGCGCCGCCTGCGACAACGTGCACTTCCACGGCTTCCACGCGGACATGCCGGCGGCGCTGGCGGCAGCCGACCTGCTGCTGCATACCTGTCCTACCGAGCCCTTCGGCCTTGTTGTCCTTGAAGCCATGGCCAGCGGTCTGCCGGTGCTCGTGCCTGACACCGGTGGCGCCGGGGATCTGGTGATCCCGGGGCTCACAGGCCTGCACTACCGTGCCGGAAACGCCGAGGATCTGGCAGCCCGGCTGCTGGCGGTGGACCACATGCTGCCATGGTCGCTCAATGCCATGGTGCACCAGGCGCGGCTGGATCTGGTGCATCGATTTGGTCGCGTCCGCCGTCTCGACGACTACCGCCGTCTCCTTCTCACCGAGGTCTCCGCCCCATGAAACCGTCCCTGTCCGTGGTCATCATCGGCCGCAACGAGGGCGCGCGCCTGAGCCGTTGTCTCGGCTCGGTGCGCGCTGCCACCGCCACCTTGAGGGACGTGGAGATTCTCTACGTCGACTCGCAATCCACCGACGATAGCGTCGAGCGGGCCCGGGCCTTCGGGGCGCGGGTGCTGCCCCTGCCCGCTGGCCCCCTGGCGGCGGCGCGGGGCCGTAACGCCGGCTGGCGCGCGGCGTCGGCGGCGGCGGTCCTGTTCCTCGATGGCGACACGGTACTGGCCCCGGACTTTGTTGGCCGCGCCCTGCCGCTGCTCCAGGATGACCGTCTGGCTGTGGTCTGCGGGCAGCGCCGGGAGTTGCACCCCCGCGCCAGCCTCTATCAGCTGGTCCTCGACCTCGACTGGATTGGCCCGGTGGGGGACACCGAGGCCTGCGGCGGCGACGCCCTCATCCGCCGCACCGCCCTGGAAGAGGTTCTCGGTTATGACGAGGCCCTGATCGCCGGCGAGGAGCCGGAGCTGTGCGCCCGTCTGCGCCAGCGGGGCTACCGCATCCACCGCTTGGACACGGTCATCACCTGGCACGATCTGGCGATGACGCGCTGGCGCCAATACTGGAGCCGCGCCGTGCGCACCGGCCACGCCTATGCCGAAGTTTCGGCCCGCCTGCGCCACACCAGCACACCCCTGTGGCGGGCGGAAGCCCGCCGCAACGCCATGCACGCTCTCGGCCTCGTCGGCGTCGTCGTCGGCGCTGCCCTTCTCTCGGGGGTGGCGGGGACTGTTGTCCCCGTGGCGGCCGCCGCCGGACTGCTGGGGGCGCTGGTGTTGCGCACGGCCCGTCGCTGGCGCCGGAAGTCAGGCGATGCCAGCACGAGCCTGATATATGGCCTGCATTCGCACCTGCAGCAACTGCCCATCTTCTGGGGCCAGCTCACCTACTGGAGCCACCGCCTGCGCGGCCGTCGGCGGCCCCTCATCGAATACCATGGAGGAGGATCCCGATGAACAAGCCCCACGTCCTGCTTGCCGCCTACCAGTGTGCCCCTGGCATGGGCTCTGTGTCGCAGATCGGCTGGGAGTGGTACTCCCGACTGCGCGCGCGCGGCCCCGTGACCCTGGTGACACACGTGCGCAACCGGCCGCACCTGGAGGCCGCCGGTGTCGGCCCCGAGGCCGGGGTGCGCTACATCGACACGGAGTGGTTCGCCGGGCCGCTCTACAGACTGGCGACGACCCTGTTTCGCTCCAGTCAGCACGCCGTATTCCTGTTGGCCTCCCTCGACTTCTATCTCTACGACTGGCTCGCCTGGCGCCGCCTGCGCCGGGACCCGGCGCGCCGGAGCTGGCAGGTCGTGCACGCAGTAACCCCCGTATCGGCGGCGGCGGCGACACGGCTGCACAAGCTGGGTCTGCCGCTGGTGACGGGGCCGCTGAACTGCGGCCTGCGCACGCCGCGACAGTTCCCAGACATCCTGCGCGGCGACGCCACGTGGCTCTACCCAGTGCGAAATCTCGGCCGCCTGATGGACCGTTGGATCGGCACCACGCGCCGAGCCAAGGTGGTGCTGGCGGCGACGCAGGCGACGCGCGACTACCTCGGCACTGCCGTCGCCGACCGGGTGGAGGCGATGCTGGAGAACGCTGTCGACCCGCAGCTCTTCCGTGCTACCCCGTGGCCGGAGGCGCCCGGTCCGCAACGGCCTCTGCGCGTGCTGTTCGTGGGGCGGCTGATCCCGTGCAAGGGCATCCCCATGCTGCTGGAAGCGGTGGACCGCGTGGCCCAGATGCGTCCTCTCGAGGTGCGTATCGTCGGTGACGGCCCGATGCAGGCGGCCTGGTGCCGTGCCGCCGGGGCCCGAGGCCTGCAGGGGTGTGTCGAGTTCCTCGGCAGCCAGAGCCTCGACCAGGTTGCCAAACATATGTCCTGGGCGCACGTGTTGTGCCTGCCCTCCGTGCGCGAGTCTGGCGGCGGCGTCCTGCTGGAGGCGATGGCGGCGGCCCGCCCGGTGATCGCCGTCGGCTACGGCGGCCCGGCGGAGATCGTCGACGATGAGGTGGGCCGATTGCTGACGCCGACGGATTCTACGACCATCGTACGCGAACTCGCCGCCGCTCTGGAGGACGCCTTCCTGCGGCCCGACAGCTGGCGTGTTCGCGGCCTCAAAGGCCGTGAACGCGCCGTGGCGACCTTCAGCTGGGAGGCGAAAATGCAGGCAGCGCAGCGGATCTACGAACGGCTTGCCGCCCCGGCGGGAAGCGCGCCAGAGCCGTGGAAGCAGGTGGCGTGATGGCAGCACCCGATGCGGTTGCGGGCCTCGAGGCGCGGGCTGCCGACCCCGAAGCGGGGAGGCTGCGGCGCAACGCCTCGTCAAACCTGGCGGCGAAGGTCCTCTACATGGCCAGCCGGCTCTGCCTGCCGCCCATTGTTCTAGGGTACGTGACACTGACGGAGTACGGCATCTGGTCGGCCTGCTTCGTCATCATCGGCTACCTGGGTGTGGGCGGCATCGGCGTGGCCAACGTCTACGTGCGTTTCGTCGCCCGTTTCCACGCCGAGGGCTCAGTGGAATCCATCTCCCGTCTGTTGACGACGGGGTTGGCGACGAGTCTGGTCCTGAGCACTTTCGCCCTCGGCGGCTTGTGGCTGGCGCTACCGCACATCATCGCTGCCTTCGGGATTCCCCCAGGGCTCGGCGACACGGCGGCGGAGTTGATCTTCGGCGCCGCCTGCATCTTCATGCTCGATCTGAGCCTAGGAAGTTTCGCCTACGTCCTGCACGGGCTGCAACGCATCACCCAGCAGAACGCGATCTGGGTCGCCACCTTTCTCCTGGAGGCGGTCCTCATCCTTCTGTTCCTGCACGCCGGCGCCGGCATCCGCTCGCTGTTGTGGGCCTTCGGCATTCGCTACATCGTGGCGACGGCCCTGCACGTCGTCGCCTGCTTCCGTGCCCTGCCGCAGCTGCGCCTGTCCCCGCGCATGTTCGATCGTGCCATGCTCGGCCCCCTGTTCAACTACGGCGGGGTGGTGCAGATTTCGGGCTTGCTGAGTACCGCCCTGTATTCCATTGACAAGGTGATCGCCGGGGTGTTTCTCGGCGTCGCCGGCACCGGCCTCTTCGATGTGGCCAGCAAGCTGCCGATGATGACCAGCCAGGTCTTTGCCTCGACGAATGCCGTCACCCTGCCGGCCATGTCACGCCTGAGTGCGTTGAGCGACGGGGCGGCGGAGATCCGGCGACTCTATCTGCAGGCGGGCCGTTACATGAACCTGCTCACCGGCATCGCCATGGGTGCCCTGACCGCTTTCGCTCAGCCTCTGCTCACCGCCTGGCTCGGGCCGCGCGACGACATCGCCACGCTGGCAGCGATCATGGCGGTAGGGGGCATCGCCCACCAGCTGCACATCCTCACCGGTCCGGCGTCGAACTACCACCGCGCCCAGGGCACGCCGTCCCGCGAGCTCGGCTACGCCGGTTTCAAGGCCCTGCTGCTGGCGATCACCGGCGCTGGGGTGTATGCCTGGCTTGGCCTGGCGCCGGTGACGATCGCCGCTTTCGTTGCCGTCAGTGTTGCCATCAGCGCCGTCAGTTACACGCTGGCGACCAACCGGCTGCTGGGGATCACTGCTGGAGACTGGCTGCGCACGGTACTACTGCCTGGCCTGCTGCCGTACGCCGTCGGCGCCGGCGTCGCCGCCGTCGCGTCGAGTCTGGCGCCGATGGCGACAACTCGCCTGGACCTGCTGCTGTGGCTGGCGCCGGCCGGCCTGGCGCACGCCGCCCTCAGTGTCCTGCTACTGTGGGCGCTGTGCGCCACGGACACGGAGCGTCAGCGCGTGCGCCGGCTGCTGGCCCGCCGGCTGCCCTGGCTGGCCACCGAGCGGGCACGGGTCGTGGTTGCCGCCGAATCCGCGGCGACGGCCACTCTCGGCGCGGAGTACTGAGGCACGTCGCGTGCCTTGGCTGACACCCGCGCCGGAGATCATTCGATTGCACCTCATTGCTCTGCTTCCCGCCCTGGCAGCCCTCTGGTGGATGACTCGCGCACCTCTGGCGTCCGTCTTCCAGCGGGTCTATCTGCCGGTCCTGCTGCTGCTGCCGAACTACTACCGCTGCTTCCTGCCGGGCCTGCCCGACCTGACCTTCAATCAGGCGGCGATCCTGCCAATTTTCGTGCTGTTCCTGGCGCAGCGGCCCTATGGCTGGCGGTTCTCGGTCACCGATCTGCTGGTGCTGCTCTTCGCCGCCAGCGTCGGTTATTCGGAATACGCCAGCACGACGTACAAGGACGCGCAGAACCTGCTGGTGGACATGGCGGCAAGCGTGGTCATGCCCTACGTGCTGGCCAAAGGGCTGATCGAGTCTTCCGGAGAGCGAGAGCGCACGGCGCGGGTCATCGCCGTGTGCACCTTCGTCGTCGCTCTCATCAGCGTGTACGAGTTCCGCATGGGCGTCACGCCCTTTCGCAAGTTGCTCGACCCCTTCTTCCCCGGGCAAGCCTACTGGGTTACGACCTTCCGCTGGGGCTTCGTGCGCATCGCCGGCCCGTACGGCCACGCCATCCTGGCGGGTGTCATTCTCACCGTCGGCTTCCGGCTCAGCCGCTACCTGCAGTGGGTGGGGGCGTGGCCGCGCTGGGCGCGCCTGCCCGAGCGCTGGCCACTGTCCAGCGGGGTCAGCGTCAGTCTGGGGCTGGCGGCGGGGGTGCTGATGTCGATGTGTCGGGGACCATGGCTCGGTGCCGGGTTGGCGTCGGCGATCGCCAATGTCGCCCGGGTGCGCCGCCGACAGTTGATCGTGCGCCTGGGAGTGCTGGCGATCCTCGTCGTCGGCGTGCCGGTAGCGGCACAGCTGTGGTCGTGGGCCTCCGTGGGGCGCGAGAACGCGACGTCGATCTCCCAGGAGACGGCGGCCTACCGCAAGGAGTTGATCGACAACTACGTCGATATCGCTCTGGTGGAAGCCTGGTGGGGCTGGGGCAAGACGACCTGGCCGAAACTGGCCAGCATGCCCTCCATCGACAACTACTACCTGCTGCTGCTGCTGCAACATGGCGCCGTGTCGCTGCTGCTGCTGGTGTCGCTGTTCCTGTGGATGGGGCTGCGTCTCTACCGCCGGGGGAGGGACGAGACCGACCCGCGGGACACGGCCTTCGCCTGGACCCTGCTGGCGATCTGGGGCTCGGTGGTCCTCAACCTGCTGTTCGTCTATCTCGGTGAAACCCTGATGCCCCTGCTGTTCGTCCTGGCGGGGTGGATGGAGGGGTTTCTGCGGCCGGCGCGGATCGCCCCCGACCCCCAGCCGCCGCCGTTCCAACGGATCCTCCAGTGAGTCGTTCGAAGGAAACGATAAACTCAAAAGACTATATTGACATGTAAGTCAGGTTAGGATATATTGTCTCCAGTCACTCGACAGGAGATCTATCTTGACCACAGATTCGAACCGCCTCAAATCTGCTACTGCCGCGCCGCCAACGGGCCTCGGTTACCTCGTCAGTCAGTATCCGGCCATCTCCCACACTTTCATCCTGCGCGAGGTCCGGAGCCTGCGGCAACTGGGCTTCGGGCTGCACGTGGCCTCCATCAACGGGCCCGACCGGGAGCCGGCGGGGCTGACGCCCGAAGAACGGGAGGAGGCGTCGTCCACCTTCTATGTGAAAGCCTGCGGTACCGCGACGGCGCTCGGGGCCCATCTGCGCGGGATTTTCACCCATGGCCCGCGCCGCTACTTCGGCGCCCTGGCATATGCACTGTCGCTGGCCGACGGCGCGCCGCGGTCGCTGCTCTGGCACGCTTTCTACTTCACCGAAGCCCTGCTGCTGGCGGTTTGGCAGCGCCGCCAGGGCATCACCCACCTGCACGTGCACTTCGCCACGGCGGCGTCGACGGTCGGTCTCATCCTGCACCGTCTCACCGGCATCCCGTTTTCCCTGACCGTGCACGGCCCCGACGAGTTCTACGACGCCGGCCACTACCGCCTGACGGAGAAGGTCGAGGCGTCGGCCTTCGTCACCTGCATCGGCGCCTACGCCCGCAGCCAGGTCATGAAACTGTCCGCGCCGGTCCACTGGGGGCGCTTCGAGATCGCCCCCCTCGGTATCGACCCTGAGGCCTTTGTGCCGCGGCCGCAACCGGAGGCGGGGGTATTCACGCTGTTGTGCGTCGGTCGCCTGGTAGCGGCCAAGGGCCAGCATGTTCTGGTCGACGCCGTGCAGCATCTGGTCGCCGAGGGCCGCCGGGTGCGCCTGATCCTGGTGGGCGACGGTCCCGACCGACCCTCCCTGGAGGCGGCGGTGGCTGATGCCGGACTGCAGGTGCACGTGGAGTTCGCCGGCGCCGTCGACCAGGGGCGTATTCGTGACTACTACCGTCAGGCCCACGCCTTCGTCCTGGCCAGCTTTGCTGAGGGCATCCCGGTGGTGTTGATGGAAGCCATGGCGATGGAGATCCCCTGCGTGTCGACACGCATCACCGGCATCCCCGAACTCATCCGTGACGGCGAAGACGGGCTGCTCGTGCCTGCCGCCGACGTCGAGGCGCTGGCGGCGGCCATCGCCCGCCTGCAGGACGACCCCGATGAGGCACGACGTCTGGGCGGCAATGGCCGCCGGCGGGTCTGTGACAGCTACCATCTGCCGCGCAACATCGAGCGTCTGGCATCCATCTTCACGCGGCGGATTCAGTCATGCGCTGCCTGATCTTCGCGGCAATGGGCACCGCTGCAGCCACGACAGTGCTGGCGCTGACAGCCAGCTGCGGCACTGTCCCCGAAACGACGGCGTCCGCCGCTAGCGCGGCACCCGAGACCGGAACGGGAGGCGTTCTGCACCTGCGGGTGGCGGCAGCACCGTTGCAGCGAGATGTGCCTCGTATCGGCCTGAATCTGGGCACACCGACCTACTGGGGGGCCGAGCAACTGGCGGCGAACGTGCTGATGAACCCCGGGTTCGAGGGGCATATCGACCGCGCCCTCGTGCAGGTCGCCGAGGTCCGCGGCGCCATCTTTCACGAGGCGCGTGCGGACCTCGGCCGGCCGGACGGTTTCTGGCGCGGTGCCGGCTACGACGTGCGCACCGGTGGTGCCGCTGGTCAGGACGGGACCCTCGTCGATTCCCGCCGACAGGATCGCCGCGGCCTGCCCTCCTTCACCGTGCAACCACCACCGCGCGGGCTGGCCCCCGGCGACATTGTCGCTCTCACCCAACGGGACGAGGTCTCGGCGCCGGCGTTCTGGTGGGTGGCCGAAGCGCAACGCCCATTCGTGCGGCCCGCTGCCGACACCCGTCCCGGCAGCCCAGGGGGACGCTCCCTGCGCCTGCAGGGCAGAAGTTCGGGGGTGGCGGTACACAGCTATCTGGACAGCCGAGGGCAGATGGCGGGGGTGCTGTTGCCCGTCGAGGGGGACTGGCGCCTCGGGTTCTGGGCCCGGGCCGAGGGTGAGGCGACGCTGCACGTGCGCCTGGCGCGGGCCGGCCGTCCACCCTTCGTCGACGAGGAGGTGGCTCTGACCACAGCCTGGCGCGAAGTGATCGTGCCGTTCACGACGGCGGCGGACCGCGCAGCGGGAACTCTCGACCTGGCCTTCACAGTCCGGGGACGGGGTGCCGTGCTGCTCGACGACGCGTCGCTGCGTTCGACAGCCGATGACGGACCCTGGCGCCGCCAGGTCGTCGAGACCCTTCAGCGCCTGCGCCCGGGTTACCTGCGGGACTGGGCGGGCCAACTGGGTGACACCGTCGACAACCGATTGGCACCGCCCTTCGCCCGACGCACCACGCGCTACCGGCCCGGTGGGCTGGGGGAGACCCTCTACAGCTACGGTCTGCCCGAGTTTCTGGCTCTGTGCGAGGAGGTCGGGGCCCGGCCCTGGATCGTACTGCCCACGACGCTGAGTGATGCCGAAGCGGCGCGCCTAGGGGTGTGGCTGCAAACGCACGCCGCCGGCTTCGACGACGTCGTCGTCGAGTTCGGCAACGAGAACTGGAATCCTCTGTTCCAGGCGGCGGGGATCACGGACGGCGATCGGCACGCCGCGGCGGCAGCGCGGGCCCTGGCCGCCCTGCGTGCGGCGGCGCCGGACCTGTCTCTGCACACCGTCGTCAACGGGCAGCACGTGCGCCCCGATGAGTCCATGCGCGTCCTGCGCGCCGCTACCAGCGTCGACGGCGTCGCTGTGGCCCCCTATCTGTTGCACCAGCTGCCGGCGGGCCTGTCACCTGCAGCACAGCGTGACCTTCTGTTCGCCGACGACCATGCACCGATCCGGCGCCTGCACGCCGACGGGGCAGAGGTATCGGTCTACGAGGTGAATCTGCACACGACCGGCGGCGACGCGTCCGCCGGCGAGCGCCAGGCACTCGTCGCCGGTGCCGCCGCGGGCAGCGCGCTGGCGGCGAACCTGCTGAGGTCGTGGGTTGCGGGGGTGCGCCGGCAGTGTGTCTACGTCCTGGCCGGCTTCGAGGCTCGCCTCGACGACGCGAGCGGCACCGTACCGCTGTGGGGTGTGGTGCGCGACCTGACAGGACCGCCACGACTGCGCCCCACGGGACTGGCCATGGCTCTGCTGAATGAAGTTGCCGCCGGTGACCTCCACGTCCTCACGGGCGATCACGGGCTCCTGGGCTGCGCCTTCCACGCTGCCGGCCGCTGGTCGGCGGTGCTCGTGAATCCCTCGGACATACTGCGGCGGGTGGCCCTCTACCTGCCCGACGGTGGTGATCGTCGCCGGGTCCGCCGGCTGCACGCGACGACCCCCGGCGCCACCAACGAGAGTGCCGATTCGGTGCTCGTCGTCGACGCTGACGTCGAGGTCGTCGACGGTGCCGTCACCTTTGATCTGGATCCCTACGGCCTGGTGGTCGTAACGGCCACCACCCTCCCCAATACCGACGGAGCGAATCCGTGAAATTGCACATCATCATCGTCAACTACCGCACGGCGGCTCTCGTCGTCGACTGTCTGCGATCGCTGCAACCCGAGATCGAGGCCCACGGCAACACGGTCGTCACCATTGTGGACGGTGCCTCCGGCGACGACTCCGTCGCCGCCCTGGAAGTCGCCTGCCGCGAGGCGGACTGGACCTGGGTCCGAGTCCTGGCGCTCGACGTCAACGGTGGTTTCGCTTACGGCAATAACGCCGGCATCGAAACGGCACTTGCTGAGGCCGACGGGCCTGAGTACGTGTGGCTCCTGAACCCCGATACGTACGTGCGTCCCGGTGCTCTGATGAGGCTCGTTGACTTCATGGAGGCCCGTCCCGAAGTCGGCATCGCCGGCAGCCGCCTGGAGAACCCCGATGGCTCGCCGCGCTTCGCCGCCTTCCGCTTCGCCTCGCCCTGGAGTGAGTTGGAGGCCAGTGCCCGTTGCGGCCCCGTGTCCCGACTGCTGCAAGGGCAGCGGATCAACCCTCCCATCCGCGACGAGGCGCACGCCACCGACTGGGTGTCGGGCGCAAGCCTGTTGGTGCGCCGCCAGGTCTTCGACGACATCGGTATGCTGGACGCCGCCTACTTCCTCTACTACGAGGAGGCCGACTTCTGCCTGCGCGCTGCCCGCGCCGGCTGGGCCATCTGGCACGTGCCGGACAGTCGCGTCGTGCACCTGGTGGGGCAGGCCTCCGGCGTCACGGGGGCGCGGCGCAACGAGCGCCGCCGACCCGGGTACTGGTTTGCGAGCCGGCGCCGCTACTTCCACAAGAACCACGGGGTGTGGACAGCGAGGGCTGCCGATGCCCTGTGGCTGCTCGGTTATGCCCTGTGGACTGCACGTCGCTGGGTGACGCGCAGCCCGCACATCGACCCACCCCGCCTGGCACGCGATTTCTGCCGCTGGAGCCTGCGGCCCGGGAGAACCTCATGACCGCCACCATGTCAGCCTTCAACACCGACTGCGCCGCCGCACCGCTGCCGGCGGGCACGACGAACGTCAACCCCGCCGGGATTGCCTTCTGGGCCCTGGTGCGTGAGGACTTCCAGCACCACGGCGGCGGCTGGATGACGCAGGGCTTCTGGACCCTCTTCGTGCACCGCTTCGGCAACTGGCGCATGGGGGTGCGGCCCCGCCTCCTGCGGGCGCCACTGACGGCCCTCTATCGCGTGTTGTTCAAGGCCTGCGAGGTGCTGTGCGGCATGAAGCTGTCGTACAACGTGCCCGTCGGTCGCCGGCTGCGCCTCGAGCATTTCGGCGGCATGATCCTGGGTGCGCGCAGCATCGGTGACGACGTCACCCTGCGACAGAACACGACCCTCGGCGTGCGCTCCACCGCGGATCTCAATGCCAAGCCCGTTCTCGAGGATCGTGTCGACGTCGGTTGTGGTGCCGTCATCCTGGGAGACATCACCATCGGTCACGACAGCGTCATCGGTGCCAACGCCGTCGTCCTCGAGGACGTGCCCCCGTATTCCGTAGTCGTCGGTATCCCGGGCCGCGTCGTCAAGCGGCGCCCGCCCGAGACTGTCGCCCTTCCTCTCTCCTCAGGAGTCATATGATGCCCCGTCCCCGGTTCCTCTTTCCTCTGCACAGTGGCAACCTTTACGGCACCGAGCGCATGGCTCTCAACCTGGCGCAGGGCCTCAGTGACACCTTTGACGCCACGCTGCTGGCGCCGCCTGGCCCCGCCGTCGAGGAAGGGCGCCGCCTCGGCGTCGACATTCGCCCTTTCGGTAGCAAGCGCGACCTGCTGCACCACTTCCGTGAGGCAATAGTCAGCAGCGAGCAATTGGTATTTATGGCCACGGGGGTCAGCCACTCGTTGTTGATGGCCGGTCTCAACGCGGTCTATCGTCGCCCCCTGCTGCACCTGCACCGGGTGCCGGGAGGCACCGACGAGCGCCTCAGCTATGGTCGCAAACGCCACCTCAATCATCTGCCGGTGCGCTTCATCACCAACTCCGCCTTCTCCCGCAGCCGACTGCAGGCGCACGGCGTGCGTGACGACCGCATCGTCGTCATCGAGAACTTCCTCGACGCCGGGCGGCGCCACGCCGCGCGTCGACCGCAGTTTACCGGCGACGGGGTGCGGCGAATCGTCGTCGTATCGCGCATCGATCCCATCAAACGCATCGACGTGCTCCTCGACGCGCTGCAACGCCACCCCGACCTGGCGGATCTGGAGATCCGTGTCCTCGGGCAGGGAGAGCTGTTCCCACAACTGGCAGCCCGAGCCCGGCGTGACCACGCCAATGTCGACTTCGCCGGCTTCCAACCCAACGTCGCCGAGGAAATGGCCGCCGCGGACCTGCTCGTGCACCTGTGCCCCGAAGAGCCTTTCGGCCTGGCCATCATCGAGGCCATGGCCTCCGGCCTGCCCGTGCTGGTGCCGGATGCAGGCGGTGCCGGGGACCTTGTCGACGACGGCCGCACGGGCTTCCGCTTCCGTGCCAACGACCCCGATGACCTCGGCCGCTGTCTGCGCGAACTGCGTCGAGCCCCGGCAGCACGGCTCAACGCGATCGTTGGCGCCGCCGACCACCTGCTGGACACCCGCTTCAGCGCGGCGGCGCGCCTGGAGGACTATCGGCAACAGATGCTGACGCCTTTGAACTGAGCCCGAGACAGAGCCGGGTGCCAGTCGTGGCTCGAGCCAACGGCCCGAAGCCCAGGAAAAGACCCAATGGCAGATAGATCAAAAGAATGTATTGACATGTAAGACAGGTTAGATATATTAGGACTGTAAGAAAAATGTAACCCCTCGTGTCTGACTGTGAGAACCGCCCGATGGAGATCCTGTCCTATTTCACCGCCGCTGGCGGGGCGCTGTTGCTGGCGGCGACTGTGCCGGGTAGCCTGGCACTGGCGGCGCTGACGATCGCCGGCGTACTTCCCCGGCGCCGTCTACGCCCGGTCGCCGGTGGCAAGCCATCGCCTCGCATTGCAGTCGTTGTTCCCGCCCACGACGAGGGCGCCGTCATCGACGAATGTCTCCGTAGCCTGCGGCGCTGCGCCGGTCTGCGGCCCGCCGATATCGTTGTCGTCGCCGACAACTGCAGCGATGACACAGCGCGTCGGTCCGCCGCCGCCGGGGTGCGGGTTCTGGAGCGCAGGGACCCTGAACGCCGCGGCAAGGCGTGGGCCCTCGACTTCGCTTTCCGGCAATTACAGGCCGACTACGACGCCATCGCTGTCGTCGACGCCGACTCCGTCGTGAGCCCTGGCCTGGTGCGTGAAATCGGACACCACATCGCCGCTGGCGCCGACGCGGTGCAGGTGCGCTACACGGCCCTGCGTCGGGATGCCAGCCAACGGGCCCGGCTCCTGGGCGTGGCGCTCATGGCCTTCAACGTCCTGCGCCCCAGCGGCCGCGATCGCCTGGGGTTGTCGGCGGGACTGTTCGGCAACGGCTTTGCGCTGACCACTGAAACCCTCGCCGCCGTACCCTACGACACGCGCTCCGTTACCGAGGACCTCGACTACCACCTGCAACTGGTGCGGGCTGGTCGCCGCGTCACCTTCTGTGACACCGCCGAGGTGCGTGGCGACATGCCTGGCATCGGTGTCGGCGCCGGGTCGCAGCGGGCCCGCTGGGAGGGGGGGCGCCTGCGCGCCGCCCGCCAGCACCTGCCCGGGTTGCTGGGTGCCGTGGCCCGCGGCCGCCTCCGCCTGCTGGAGCCGGCCCTCGATCTGCTGTTGCTGCCCCTGGCCTTCCACGCTGGGCTGCTGCTGCTGTGCCTGGCCTGGCCCAGCGCCACCGTGTCCCAGTGCGGTGCTGCGGGACTGCTGGTGCTGACTCTGCATGTGGCCGCCGCGCTGGACGTCGGTGAGGCGTCGTTGCGCGACCTGCGGGCTCTGGCGATAGCGCCGGGCTATCTGGCCTGGAAGCTGCTGCGCCTGCCGGCGACTTTGCTGCAGGCTCGCGGCGACGCACCCTGGGTGCGCACGGCGCGGGCGGGAGTCCGGTCGTGAATCGCAACCTGCCGATCGAAGCGCGCCGCCGCCGTTGGCTACGCATGTGGTGGAAGCGAACCGCCTGGCATGCTACCGTGGGCGCCACCAAGGCCCTGAAGCGCGGACTGGACATCGCCGTGTCGCTGACGCTGGTGCTGACCCTGGCGCCTCTGTTTGCCGTCGTCGCCGCGTGTATCAAAATCACCGACCGGGGACCGGCCCTCTACTGGCAGACGCGGGTGGGCCGCCACGGCCGCGAGTTCGCCTTCCCGAAGTTCCGCTCCATGGTCCTCGACGCCGACCGCCTGTGGCAACAGATGCTGGCGCAGAACGACCACGCCGACAGCGTCACTTTCAAGATGAAGCGGGACCCCCGCACAACCTGGATCGGCCGTCTCATCCGCAAGCTCAGCATCGATGAGCTGCCGCAGCTGTGGTGCGTGCTGCGCGGCGACATGTCGCTGGTGGGACCGCGGCCGCCGCTGCCGGCGGAGGTGTCGCGTTACAGCCTTGCCGACCGCCGCCGCCTGGAAGTGATCCCGGGCCTGACGTGCACCTGGCAGGTCAGCGGCCGCGGTGACATCCCCTTTGCGGAGCAGGTTGTCCTCGACGTGGAGTACATCCGCAGCCGCAGCCTGTGGCTCGACATTCGCCTGCTGCTGCGTACCATTCCTGCCGTCCTGCTGGGTCGCGGAGCCTACTGACCCATGATCGCACCTGTGGACCCCAGTATCCCGCAGCCCGCCACCGCCCTGCTGCGCGGCTTCCGCGCCCGCGCCAGGCATCGTGCCCTGCTGGCCCTGCGTCGCGGCGCCACTCGGCGTGGCAAGCGCGCCGTCGACATCGCTGTCGCCACGGCCCTGCTGATCGTAGCGGCACCGTTGCTGGCTGCCGCCGTCGTCGCCATGCGGCTCTCCGGCCGCCCTGCCCTGGCGCCGGTGATGCGCCGGGGCCGCTTCTGCCGCCCATTCTCCGAGCAGCGCTTTGCCGTCGACGGCCCCGCAGGTCGTTGTCTGGCCCGCCTCGGGCTGACGCGTTGGCCGGCGCTGGTCAATGTGTTGCGCGGCGACCTGTCCCTCGTCGGACCGCGTCCCGTGGCGCCCGACGACCTATCGCCCCGCGACCCGCGTGTGCGCGCCCGCTACGACGTACGCCCGGGACTCGTCTGCCTGTGGTGGGTCCGCCGGCGGATGAACATCGCCTATGGCAGTGAGACCGAGGCGGACGTCGAGTACGTCGCCACACGCAGCGTCCACGGTGACCTCGGCATCGCCGCCCGCGCCTTGCTGGCCGCAGCCTATGGCGCCGGGGGCGCGGCGGCGGGGCCAGCCGGGGCACGATTGCGCCTGCTGGGTCTGGAACTCGACAATGTGACCATGGACGCCGCCGTGGCGCGCATCGCCGCCTGGTGTGATGGCGGCCCAACGCGCAGCGTCAGCTTTGTGAACCCTCACTGCGCCAACCTTGCCCAGGGGGACCACGATTACCGGCGGGCCCTGCGCGCCAGCGACCTGTGCCTGCCCGACGGCATCGGCATCAAGGTCGCCGGGCAGCTGCTGGGACAGCCGCTGCGTCAGAACGTGAACGGCACCGACCTGTTCCCGCGCTTGTGTGCGCAACTGGCGGCCACGGGGGACAGCCTCTACCTGCTGGGCGGCCGACCTGGCATCGCCGAGGGCGTCGCCGACTGGGTACGCCAGCACGCGCCGGGCACATGCATCGCCGGTGTACGCCACGGTTACTTCACCGCCGCTGAGGAGCCGGAGGTCCTGCGCGACATCTGCCAATCGGGGGCGCGCGTGCTGCTGGTCGCCTTCGGCGTGCCGCGCCAGGATGTGTGGATCCAACAGCACGCCGCCGAGACGGGTGTGGCTGTTGCGATCGGCGTCGGTGGCCTCTTCGATTTTTACTCCGGCCGCATCCCGCGCGCGCCCCAGTGGCTGCGCGAGGTGGGGCTGGAGTGGCTCTACCGCTTCATCCAGGAACCCCGACGGATGTGGCGTCGCTACTTCGTCGGCAATTTCACCTTCCTCGCCCGTGTCGTCCGGCAGCGCTATGCCGGCACAGAACATCCCAAGGAGACCCCATGAGAGCCATTCTTGTCGCGTCGCGCCGCAGCGCCATCGACGGTGCCCTGGCGGAGCAGCCCGAAGCCCTGCTGCCCTGCGTCGACCGGCCCCTGGCCCACGTCGTGCTTGCCGAACTTGTCCGCCTCGGTATCGACACCATCGATATCCTGTTGGCGTGGGCACCCGACCGCATCGAGGCCGACCTCGGCGACGGGGAGCGCTGGGGCTGCCGCTTCCGCTACCATCTGGTGGGCGACCCGGAGAGCCCGTACGACGCCTTGCGTCGTCTCGATCTGAGCGGCGCCGACGGGGTGATCCTGGCCGATGTCGGCGTCCTGCCGCACGACCTGCGGTCTCTCGGAACGCCGCCGGCAACGCTGCTGGTGTCGGCATCGGGTGCGCCGCGGACCACGGCCGCCGACTGGACCGGCTGGGCAGTGGTGCGTGGTGGCGACCTGACGGCGACGCCCATCGGGCTGCGTCGCGCCGGCATGGCCCAATTCCTCGTTGCCGAGGGTAGCACCGGCCTGCGTGTCGTGTCCGGCGCCGCTGACCGCTTCGATACCGCCGAAGCTCTGCTGGCGGCGCAGCGCCGGCGTCTCGACGCTGGCGGCGATGACCTGCGGGGTCGGCAGCTGCAACCTGGTGTCTGGGTGGAGCCCGGCGCTCGCGTCGACCCATCAGCGCGTCTGCAGGCCCCGGTCTACATCGCTGAGGGCGCTCACATCGGCGCCGGTGCCCAGCTCGGACCGCACGTCGTGGTCGGTGCCGACAGCGTTGTCGACGATGGCGTGACGGCGACGGAGTCGCTGCTGACGGCAGGCACATACATCGGCGCTGGCCTCGATCTGACGAAGGCCATCGCTGGCGGCGGTGCCATCACCCACGCGGGTCACGGCATCACAGTGGAGGGTGTCGAGGCCTTCCTTGTCGGTGATCTCGACTGGCGACCAGGGGATGCCGTCGGCCGCCTCTGGAGCCGAATGACGGGCGCCGTCGCGTTGGTCGTCGCTGCGCCCCTGTTGCTGGTTACGGCCCTGGCTCTACGCCTTATGCGCCGCGGGCCCCTGCTGCACAGGACGGAGGCGGTTCGTCAGCCCGGTCAGCGGCGGGGTGGGACGAGCGTCACCTTCCAACTGACGAGCTTCCGCCCGCCGACGCAGGACCTGCCAGCAGGTTGGCGCGGTCATGCGATCCACCTGTTCCTCGACGTCCTGCCCGGCCTGGTGCATGTCGCGCACGGGGACTTGCGCCTCACCGGCATCGCGCCGGCCTCGACGGCGCAGTTGCAGGCCATGGATGACGACTGGCGCCAGCTCCGCCTGCGGGCGCCGGGGGGCCTGATCACGGACACTGCCCTACGCTTCGGGCCACACCCCAGCCCTGACCAGATGCGCTGCGCCGAGATGGTCTACGCCGCCACTCATGGCCCGTCTGTTGACGCCCGCCTGTTGGGCACCTGGGTTGCCGCCCTGGTACCTTGTCTCCGACGAGCCCCTGGAAGACCCGCCGCTCTCGTTGACACTCGGACCGTCGCGGGCCACATTGCACGATAGATCTGAATGTCACTTGAGGTCGACTCGATGGAGATGATACTGTGAACAAGAGGGCGCTGACCACCGGCGAGGTCGCCGGTTATCTGGGGGTCAACTTTCGCACCGTGATTCGCTGGATCGAGCGGGGGCACCTGCAGGCCTACCAGCTTCCCGGTCGAGGCGACAACCGCGTGACGGTGGAGGCCTTTCTCGACTTCCTGCGGGCCAATCAGATGCCGATCCCGGAAGAACTCACGCCTGCGGATGAAGTGGTTGCTGGCGAAGTGGTTGCTGGCGAAGTAGTTGCGGGGGAAGAGAGCCGAGCGCGGCGCGTCCTGGTTGTGGAGGACGAGGCACCGATGGCGCGCGCCATCGAGCGCGTGCTGCGGCAGGCTGACTTCGAGGTCCGCATCGCCGGCGACGGCTTCGCGGCGGGGGCGCAGTTCTCGATGTTTCAGCCGGCGGTGGCCACCCTCGATCTGCAGATCCCCGGCATGGGCGGCCTCGACGTCCTGCGCTTCGTGCGCGACACTGAGCGTCTGCGCGACACGAAGATCCTCGTCGTCTCCGCCATGCCCGTCGATCAACTGGAGGCGGCGGTGACGGCCGGCGCCGACGGCTACCTGGAGAAACCCTTCCGCAACGAGGATCTGCTGGCGCGCGTGCGCGCCCTCGCCGGCATGGAGGCCTGAGGGGTGAAGGGAATCGTCTTCAATGTGCTTGAGGATATGGTCGAGTCGAGCCTCGGCCTGGAGGCCTGGGACGAAATCCTGAGCGCCACCGCCCTGTCCTCGGGCGGCAGCTACACGGCGTCGGCGACCTATGACGACGAGGAATTACTGGCTATCGTCGGCGCCCTGTCGACGAAGACGGGGCTGCCCCCCGAACGGCTCGTGCAC
Source organism: uncultured Gemmatimonadaceae bacterium (assembly GCA_937919035.1). Lineage (GTDB taxonomy): Bacteria > Latescibacterota > UBA2968 > UBA8231 > UBA8231 > UBA8231. The sequence goes on along the minus strand of CALFPI010000614.1, from coordinate 8,607 downwards.
GACTTCGGTGTCCATCTCCTGGGTGCCTTCGCTGAGCGCTACCCCATGTTCTTCGCCGATGTCACGGTCAAGCAGTTCCTGCAGAATGTGGGTGGCATCATCCACGACGAGATACGTAAGCTCCATCCTGGCGCCGGCGTGCCCGATATCGGCTACGAGGATCCGGCACCTGACCGACTGGTGATGCTCTATCGTTCGCCACGGCGGATGTGCACCCTCGCCGAGGGCCTGATTCGCGGCAGCTCCGGCCACTTCGGCGTCGGCATCGAGTTGACCCATCCCCGGTGTCTGCATCGGGGCGACGATCACTGCCGCCTCGAGATTCTCTTCGCGGAGAGCTGATGGCCGCCGGCGAATCCACCGATCTCGCGGCCCGCGTTCAGGTCCTGGAGCGCGCCCTGCAACGTGAGCGGCAAGCGCGGCGGCAGGCCGAAGACCTTCTCGAGAGCAAGGCGACCGAGCTCTACACGGCCAATCACGAACTGCGCGGCCAGTACAACTATCTGACCAACGTTCTGTCGGCCATTGCCGACGGCATTGTCCTGGTGCGCGCCGACGGCACCGTGCGCGACACCAACCCGCCCATGCAACGCATGCTGGGCCGGAGCGCCGCCGACCTCGTTGGCAAGCCCGCGGTGGACCTGGTGGAGCTGTCCACCGGGTCGTCCCTGGCCGAGTTCATGGCGGAGGCGTCACCGCAGTTCTCTCAACCGGACCAGGTCGACCACGGCTACACCGAGGGTACGGTCGTCGAGGACGGGGGCCAAAGCCACTCGGTGAGTGTCGCCGTGCGTCGCGTCTTCGATCCCGAGGACGGCGCCGACGGCCGGGTGATCTCGGTGCACGACATCACGCACCGGATCCTCGCCGAGGCCCAGCTGCGGCAACTGTCGAACGCCATCGAGCAGATCGCCGATGCCGTACTGATCACCGACCGCGAGGGGCGCATCGAGTACGCCAACCCCGCCTTCGAGACCATCACCGGCCACGCCCTGCATGAGGTCATCGGCGAGCGACCCTCCTTCCTGCAGTCGGGATACCACGACGAGGCCTTCTACCGCGATCTCTGGGATACGATCCTCGCCGGCAAGGTCTACCGCGCCGAGTTGGTGGATCGACGCAAGGACGGCATGGAGATTCACCTGGAGAAGACGATCACGCCCATTCGTGATCCGCAGGGCGAGATCACCCACTTCGTGTCCTCCGACCGGGATATCACCAGGAAGCGCTTAGTAGAAAAGCGTCTGCGGGAGAGTGAGGAGCGTTTCCGCAACCTCGTCGAGCAGGCGGGGGACGCCTTCTTCGTGCACGACCTGAAGGGTCAATACGTCGATGTCAACGGCGAAGCCTGCCGCAGTCTCGGCTACGGGCGCGAGGAGCTCCTGCAGATGAGTGTGAAGGAGGTCGTCGAGGGTGCCGACATGGAGCGACTACGCCGCCAGTGGGAGGCCATGCCGGAGGGACAGCCCGTCAACCTGGCGGGCGTGCACCGGTGCAAGGATGGCAGAGCGCTGTCCGTCGAGTCACGGATCGCCAAGTTCCGCGAGCGTGACCAAGTCCTCGTCCTGGCCCTGGTGCGTGATGTTACCGAGCGCAGGAGTCTGGAGGCCCAGGTCGTGCAGGCCGAGAAGATGGCCGGTCTCGGACAGCTGGCGGCGGGTGTGGCCCACGAGATCAACAACCCCGTTGGCTACGTGATGAGCAACCTGCAGACCCTGACCGAATACATGCTGACAGCCCGGGGCCTGATGGAACAGACCCAGGCCCTGCGGCGGCTGGAGGCGGAGGCGCCGAGCGCCGACGGGGCACACCAGCGCATCGCCGCCGAGATCGAGCGCCTGAGCACGGAGGGGGATATCGAGTACATCCTCGGGGATCTCGATGCCCTGCTGTCGGAGTCCCTCGAGGGCGCCCACCGTGTGCGCGACATCGTGCAAAACCTGAAGAGTTTCGCCCGCGCCGATGACGACGTCATGCAGGAGGCCAACCTCAACGAGGGTCTCGAAGCAACGCTGCGTGTGGTGTGGAACGAGCTGAAGTACAGGATCGAGGTCGTCAAAGAGCTCGGCGAGTTGCCGTTGGTGAACTGCCATGCAGGTCAGCTCAACCAGGTCTTCATGAACCTGTTGGTCAATGCCAGTCAGGCGATCGCGACGAAAGGGCGTATCGAGATCCGCACGGTGGCCCACGGCAACGAAGTGCGCGTGCGCATCGCCGACACTGGCAGCGGCATGTCACCGCACCTGCTGGGACGGATCTTCGATCCCTTCTTTACCACCAAGGAGGTGGGCAAGGGCACCGGACTTGGGCTGTCGATCTCCCATGGGATCGTGCAGCGCCACGGTGGCCGCATCGAGGTGGAGAGCGAGGAGGGGGTGGGCACGGCCTTCACGATCGTGCTGCCTGTGAACGGACCGGGGCACGGTGACTGAGACAAAGATCCGCATGCTGCTCGTCGATGACGAGGCATCGATCCTTTCTGCCCTTCGGCGCTTGTTGCGGCACGAGGACTGGCACCTGCGGTTGGCGTCGTCAGGAGAGGCTGGGCTGGCCGCCCTCGACGAGGAGGCGGCGGACATCGTCATCTCCGATGTCCGCATGCCGGAGATGGACGGGCTCACCTTCCTGCGCTGCGTCCGCGAGCGGCACCCTGCGGCCGTCCGTGTGGTGCTCACCGGCTACGCCGAGGAGGAGGAGCTGCTGGTCGCCTTCCGCGACGGGGACACCCACGAGATTATCACCAAGCCGTGGGACGACGCGATGTTGCGAGAGCGCCTGCGCACCATGGTGGCGCAAGTGACGGTGCAGCGCCACGAACGGCGCGATCTGTCCGAGCTGATCCGGCGGTTCGATCCGCTGCCGGCGCTGCCGGCGGCCTACGCGCAGCTGCAGACGGCACTGGCCGTCGCCGAGCCTGCGATAGATGCAGTGGCGGCGGCGCTGCTGCGCGAGCCGTCGTTGGCGGCCAAGGTCCTGCAGATTGCCAACTCGTCGCTCTTCGGGCAGTACCGTCGTGTCGAGACCGTGAGCCGCGCCGTCGTCGTCATCGGTCTGCGTTCGGTGCAGGCCCTGGCTGCGGCTGGTGCCGCCTTCCTCGCTTTCCCTGACGGGGGGGACCTTGACCGCGAGCTTCTATGGGAGCACGGCCTGCGAGTCGGCGATCTGGCGCGGCGGCTGGCGGCGGGCGCCGGCGCCGACGCTGCCGGGCAGGAGGAGGCCGCCGTGGCGGGCCTGCTGCATGACGTCGGCAAACTCGCTTTTGACGCACATGCCGGCGCCGACTACGCTGGAATCCAGCGCCTCGCCGCCGCCGAGCATCTGTCCGTGCAGGAGGCGGAGCGCCGTCAATTCGGCTGCAGTCACGCCCTGCTCGGCGGCCACCTCGTCGACTGGTGGCAGCTGCCGCCGGTTTACGGCGACATCCTGCGCGCCCATCATACGCCGATGTCCTCACGGCTGGCACCAATGCTGACAGCGGCGGTGCACGTCGCCGACGCCGTCGATCGGCGCGCCCTGGGCGACACGGACGCCTGCATCGACGCTTGGGCTCTGCGTCTCCTGGACCTCGACGCCGCCGCACTCGAGGACCTGGGGGACACACCGCCGCCACCCGCTACCTGAGACCCGGACCGGTACCCATGGAGTCCATGCACACGCTGCTTCTCGTCGACGACGAGCCCGCCGTTCTCAATGCTCTGCGCCGGGTATTCCATCGGGCGCCCTATACCATCCTGACCGCCGCAAGCGGCGAGGATGGCATGGCGATGCTGGCCGCCCATGACGTGTCGCTCATCCTCTCCGACCAACGCATGCCCGGCATGATCGGTGCCGAGTTCCTCCGGCACGCCCGCGAGCAAAGTCCCGGCACCATGCGCGTGATCCTCACTGGACACGCGGATGTGGACGCGACGGTGCAAGCGATCAACGAGGGCGGTGTGCACCGTTACCTGCTCAAGCCCTGGGACGACGATGACCTGCGGCGCCTGGTGGTTGAGCTGCTTGAGCTCCACGACCTGCGCCGCGACAACGATCGGCTGCAGGCGGAGTTGCGGCTGCGCAATCGCGAGTTGGAGGCCTCGAACTCGAGCCTCGAGGGCCAGGTCGCGGAACGCACCACCGAACTGCGGCTGGCGCACGACGAGCTGCAGTTGCGCGTCGCCGAGCTGGAGGGCCGCGATCGCATCGCCCAGCACCTGCTGCAGGTCCACGGGCTGCAGGATACCCTGGATCTGCTGGTGCGGGTTATCGTCGACATCCTGGGCCTGCCCGTGTCGGTGTGGATGGCCGCCAAGGGTGCTCCCGAACTCGCCGCCGGCGGGACGCCGACAGCGGCCGTTGCTGACGCCACCTTCGACAGGGCATATCGCGCGGGAGGCCCCGCGCAGGACCCTGGAGGCATGGTGGTGGTCCCCCTGGTTCGTGGCGACGAGGTGCTCGGTTTCCTCGGCGCCGAAGGGCAGGCCGGCGAGCCACCCTCCGCTTCGCACCAGCGCGTCCTCGGCGCCTTCGCGCCACAGGCGGCAATGGCGATCTCCGACGCCCTGCTGCAGGCCGACTTCGGCGCCTGGCGACGAGAGCTCGACAGCGTCCTGCGCGACGTCGATACAGCGCGCCTCCGGTGAAGGGCAAACGCCGGACCGCGGAGCGGTCCGGAACCCGCAAGTCGGTGGAGTTGGCCACCGGCGGCCCCCTGTATGTGTTGGCCGATGGTCTGGCAGCCGCTGCCGAGGCGGGCAACCAAGTGCTTGCCGCCCTCGGGCTGACGAGCCTCGCCGCCCTCTTGCAGGGGGCACCGCCGGTCGCACTCGTGCGCCCCGGACAGGTGCTTGCCTTGCAGGCCTCGGGGCCCCTGCCGCCGCGCGCGGCGCTGGTCGGCAATCCAGGTCCTGGCATCGAGGTCGATGGGGATCGGCTGCTGGCGGGTCGGCTCGGCTACCTGCAGATGGACGCCGGGCAGCTGTCGGTGCTGGGGCCGTTGTGGATTTCCCAGGACCGCATGGCTGCCGTCCTGCTGCTGCTGGACGGCAGCGCTGTCGACAGCATCGAGCCGGCCTGGATCGAGGCGCTCCTCGATGCAGCGGGTGTGTCCTACGGTCGCATCGCCGAACCCGGGGTGGACGACAGCGACGCTGACCCCCGGGCCATTGCCATCGCCCGGGGGGATCTCCCCGGGGACAGCACCGACGGCCGACTGGAGTACCACGTTGTGATCGGCAGCCGGGCCGGTACCCTGCTCGCCGACGGTTCCATCGATCTGCGGGAGCGCAACGGCACCGTGGCGGTGACCGCCGGACAACGGATCTGCACTCTCGTCGACCCCATCACCGGTACTTGTGGTCGCGATGTCCTCGGCGTCCCCGTGGCGGTTCGCGAGCCGTCGCTGTTCGCGCTCGAGGAGGGGGCGAACACTACCTGTGAGGCGATCGAGGGTGGCAAGCAGATCAGCGCCGCCATTGACGGCGTCATCATCTTCGAGGGCACCAAGCTGTCCGTCAATCCGGCGCTGACCGTACGTGGCGATGTCGATTTCGAGGTGGGTAACATCGACGTCGGCGACGACGTCATCATCCAGGGCTCGGTACTGTCCGGTTTCCGGGTTCGAGCCGGCGGCTCGGTGATGGTGTCGGGTGTCGTCGAAGTGGGGGCGGTGATCGAAGCTGGCCGCCACATCGTCGTGGCCCAGGGCATCATCGGCGAGACCACGACCGTGACCGCCGGCGCGGACGTGGAGACCCGCTACGTGCAGGGCGCCCGGATCCTGGCCGGCGGGACCGTGCGCATCGGCAGTTTCCTCTACAACGCACGAGTCCAGGCTGATGGCGATATCGTGGTCAGTGCCGCCGGGGGCGAGCGGGCGGGCACGATCGTGGGCGGCGAGGCGCTGGCGGGCCGGCGGCTCGAGGCACGCCGACTGGGTTCGCCACGGGCGGCGGCGACCGTCGTGGGTTTGCAGCCGCCGATGGAGCTGGCGGTGCGCCTGGGGCGATTGCGGCAGGCCGTCGACTACTGCCAGACTCAGGCACTGCGTATCCTGCGCTCGCTGGGCATGGCAAGCCCTGACGCAGTCAGCATCCAACGGGCCCTGGCCTCGGCGGCGCCGGCGCGGCGGCAGCAGCTGGTCGATCTGCTGCGCAAGCTCAGCGAGTTGCTGAAGGCCAAGGATGAGGCCGAGACGGCGCTGGTCGCCGCGGAGGGGGAAGTCACGCAGTTCCTGACAGGAGCAGTTGTGATCGTCCGAGAGCGCGCCGAAGCCGACGTGGAACTGCGCCTCGGCACTTTCGTGCGCCGCCTGGAGGACGCTGTCACTGCCGCCCGCTTCGTGTGGACCGCCGACGGCATCCGCCAGAAGGGGATCTAAGCTCCTCCGTCTGCGATGGCACCGACGGGACCGTGTCGCATCCGGACAGCCGTATCGATGGTAGAGGATGGCCTCCACGAAATGACGGCAAGCTTGCCATCGGCCTGCTGATGTACGTTCTGTTCGTTATACCCAGGGCGAAGCCCTGATCGACCTGCATCCCGAGGAGATTCCGATGCTCTCAAGAAGACTGCACGATTTTCTGCCAGGCCTGATCTGTCTTGCGCTGCTGCTGGCTGGGTGCGCAAGTCTCTGGCCTGCCCACAAGGAGGCCGGGACGTTGGCGGCCCACGTTGTCTACATCAGCGACGAGTATGCCAATATCAACACCGATCTTTCCCAGCAGAGTCTCGCTGCGGCAGGTATAACCCACGGCTCGACTTTTCAGGCTCGCCTGCGGGAGCAGCGGATCGAAGTGATGCTTGGCAAGGGATACAAGGACGTCGAGCGAGGGGAGTGGATCGGGCTGATCGAGGAAGATGGCAGTCTGCAGATCGCCATCAGTTTTGGTCATGCTGCAACGGTCCTGGAATGCGCTGTGGGTGACACGCTCGTCATCACACCGATCCAGCACCCTTGAAGTGATGCGTGGACTCTATCCGGCGCTGCGCCCACGGCTGCACGCATGAGCGCCGGAGCCCGCAGGGCAGAGCACTAGCGTCCGGCCCAGATCGCCTTGATCACCTCTTCCTGCGAGTAGCCCACGGGACAGGCGGGACTGCGGGTGTTGGCCCGATAGCTGCCGCGCGTCTCGTTCGGACAGGAGATCATGCGGTGCACCGGCATCTGCAGGTGGCCGTTGGCATCGGTCTGCTTGATCCAGTCCCAGGCATACTCGAGCCACCGGTTCCGATACGTCTCCTGCTGCAGGGAGAACCAGGAAACCTCGTCCCAACCCCAGACGAAGATCGAGGTGGTGTCGGCGACGTTGGCCGCATCCCGCTTGCGTCCATAATTGTCAAACTCGACGAGGTAGGGGAGGCTGTCGCAGCGCCAGCCGCTGGGGGTGAGGGCTCCCTGGCTCCGGTGATAGATGGCGTCGAGATATCCCACCTCGAGCACGGCCTCGTACGGTTTGTCCGGCACCTCCTTGATGCGCAGGGGGAAGGAATTGAAGTCCAGTAGGCTGACGCCATCGACGATCATCTCACCCGACGGCACGTGCGCGTCGAGCAGGACGAGGTGCCGGCGAGCGTGCCGGCGAGCGTGCTGTCTGGCATAGGCCCGGATTCTTGTCAGCAGGGCCGACCACTCTACCAGGTCGGGATCGGCCATACCGATCAGCTCAACCTGCCCCAGGTGCAGGGCCTCGCAGCCGATGTTGATGTAGGCACCGGCGAGATAGAAAAACCACAACTGCGTCTCCAGCCGCGTGATGTCAGGCACGCTGCTGCGACCCCAGTGGTTGACGAGTTTACCCTCCTCGTTGAGCATGGCCTCGTAGGAGAATGTGCGGTCCACCACCGGCTGGCCGAAGGCCTCCAGCACCCAGGCGGGGATCTTCACACTGCCCACGTCAGGGGTGATGACCTCGAACAGGCAGCCCTGAAAGATGACGTCCGGGTCGAAGGCGTGGACGCGCCGTACCAGGGAATCGGCGTCGGCCCAGAAGCCCGGCTCGCTCAGGCGACTCTCCCCACCCCAGCGGTACAGAGCCCTGCCGATGAACTTGGCGCCGATGTTCTCGATCAGGCGGATGTCGTCTGCGCGAAAGGGGTATTCGCGACGAGCCTCGGGAGTACCGGTGACCAGGAAAAATGCCATGGTAACGGAACGGTCGAGATAGTTCTCCAACACCTCGCGTGAGATGGTTCCGTCGAAGCTGTAGTCTACCGCGGTGGCCGGTTGGGCTTGCAGGGCGAGGATGGCACCGAGAATCACTGTCAGCCAGCCGCGTACTCCCGTGGACTGTGTCGCACTCATGTATCTCTTCTCCCGGTTACGCGTGCAGTCCTTCCCTGAGCATAGCCAGCAAGTCCGACATGGCCAACGCACGGTATTCGCGACGTCATGGCGACGGCCGCTGTGCCGCGATTGCCGTCACCACGTCGCTTCGTGCCGCTGTCGGCACCACCGTCACGGGCAGTTGGGGCACGCAGTACGACCCGGTGGCATAGCCCTCACACAGCCCTGCGACAGTCCGGAACGGGGCGCCGCGTGATAATGTTGGCAGAGTCCGATGGGACCTGTAGGTTGGTCAAGTCCCATTTTCAGTTGAAACGCACAGACTCGCGTGAAAGTGTCAGCCC
>CALFPI010000613.1 GCA_937919035.1 uncultured Gemmatimonadaceae bacterium | reverse complement strand
CCCGGCCGCTACACGACCATGTGGTTTGAGGCCAATCAGACCGGCGAATATCACCTTTTCTGTGCCGAATACTGCGGTACGCAGCATTCGACGATGACGGGGCGTGTGATCGTCATGGAGGTTGACGCGTATCAGCAATGGCTCGGCGGCGGTGTCAGTGGCGAATCGATGGTCGATGCCGGCGCCCGGCAGTTTGTGCAGCTTGGTTGTGCCACTTGTCACAAGGCCGAATCCGGCGGCCGGGGCCCCTCTCTTGTCGGCATCTTTGGTGGTCCCGTGCAATTGGCAACGGGCGAGATCGTCACCGTTGATGAGTCCTATGTGCGCGAGTCCATTCTCTCCCCCGGTACCAAGATAGTGAACGGGTATCAGCCGATCATGCCGACGTTCCAGGGGCAGATCAGCGAGGAAACCCTCATGCAGCTCCTCACCTACATAAAGTCACTCAGTGAGAGTGAGTAAGGGAGGAGGTCGAAGAAGGACATGACAACGACAAGCACGACAGAAGCCCCGAGCGCCAGCGGGCATCACGCCGATCATGACGTGAACTATCTCAACAACGAGTACGGCATCAAGTCCTGGCTGCTGAGTCTGGACCACAAGAGGATTGGCCTGCTCTACCTGATCATGACGACGGTGTTTTTCGTCGTCGGTGGTATCGGGGCGGCGCTGATCCGCATCGAGTTGATGACCCCGGGAGGGGACCTTCTCGAAGCCGATACGTACAACAAGATGTTCACGATGCACGGCGTGGCGATGATTTTCTTCTTCCTCATCCCCTCCGTACCAGCTGTGATCGGCAACTTTGTACTACCGATCATGATCGGCGCCAAAGACGTCGCTTTTCCCAAACTGAATCTGTTGAGTTGGTACTGCTACATGGTCGGCGGTGGATTGGCGACTTTTGCCATCATCGCCGGTGGAATTGATACAGGATGGACTTTCTATACGCCCTATTCCACCACCTATGCCAACGGCTATGTATCCGTCGCGCTCTTTGGCGTGTTCGTCAACGGGTTTTCAGGCATCCTCACGGGCGTCAATTTTATGACGACCGTACACAAGATGCGCGCCCCGGGTATGACCTGGTTCCGTCTGCCCCTGTTCATCTGGGCCCAGTACGCAACCAGCCTGATCATGATCCTGGGCACGCCGGTCGTGGCTATTACCCTGCTGCTGGTCGCCCTTGAGCGTGTTTTTCACATCGGCATTTTTGATCCAGCCCTTGGTGGGGATCCGATCCTGTTCCAGCACATGTTCTGGTTTTACTCGCATCCTGCCGTGTACATCATGATCGTTCCAGGATTTGGTGTCATGAGCGAAGTGATCGCCTGCTTTTCCCGCAAGCGTATCTTCGGCTACAGTTTTGTCGCCTTTTCCAGCCTGGCGATCGCTGTCCTCGGCTTCATTGTCTGGGGGCACCACATGTTCACCACCGGCCAGTCGATCTATGCCGGTATGGTGTTCAGTTTCCTGACGTTCCTGATCGCTGTGCCCACAGCCGTGAAGATCTTCAACTGGACAGCCACGCTGTACCGGGGTTCAGTGTCGATGGAATCGCCCATGTTATACGCAATGGGCTTCATGGGGTTGTTCCTGATCGGCGGCCTGACGGGACTGTTCCTGTCGACGATGGCCACCGATATCCACCTGCATGACACCTACTTTGTCGTCGCTCACTTCCACTACGTGATGGTGGGGGGAATGGTGATGGCATACCTCTGCGGTCTGCATTTCTGGTGGCCCAAAATGACGGGGCGGATGTACTCCGAGGTGATGGCCAAGACGAGCGCCGTACTCATCTTCATGGGTTTCAATCTGACTTTCTTCCCGCAGTTCGTCCTGGGATATCTTGGTATGCCACGTCGCTACCATGTGTATCCTGACGAGTTTCAGATTCTCCACGTGGCGTCCACGGCAGGCGCGACCGTGCTCGGCATCGGTTACCTGGTGCTCTTTATCTGCCTGGTCAGTTCGCTGATCAATGGCGCCAAGGCCGGACCGAACCCATGGGGTGCCAAGGGCCTGGAGTGGATGATCGAATCTCCCCCGACGCCGCACAACTTCCATGAAACGCCAGTTGTGACGTTTGAAGCCTACGCCTACGAGGAAGAGGATACATTGTTACCTGTACCAGGCGACGGGCAAACGACCGGCGCCGTCAGCCACTAACTTCCAAAAACCCCCGAGACTTGACGGAACGATGAGCTCTCACAGCGAGAATCCTGCCCTTCAACACCATTTTGATGACCTCAAGCAGCAGTACGAGGCGGCCAATATGGGAATGTGGGCCTTCCTGGCGCAGGAGATCATGTTCTTCGGTGGTCTCTTCTCCGGATATACAGTCTATCGATACAAGTATCTTGCTGCCTTCATCGAGGGCAGCAATCACCTGCCGATATTCTGGGGCGCACTCAACACCGTGGTCCTGATTGCCAGTTCCTTCACGGTGGCGATGGCGGTACGCGCCGCGCAACTTGGACGGGCCAAGAGTCTGTTCAACTGGATCATATCGACGATGGTCCTTGGCGTTGCCTTCCTTGGCATCAAAAGCATCGAGTATGCCGACAAGTATCATCACGGTCTGATTCCGGGAGCCAATTTTACCTACGACAGTCCCATGGCGGGGCAGTTGAAGATATTCTTCTCCTTCTATTTCGTCATGACAGGCATGCACGCGCTGCACATGATCATCGGTATTGGACTGATGATCTGGCTGATTCCAAAAATCCGCAGGGGTGCCTTCACGGCAGAATACTACAGTCCAATCGAGAACTTTGGTCTCTATTGGCACTTTGTTGACATCGTTTGGATTTTCCTGTTTCCCCTGCTCTACCTCATCGGACGCGAGCCATGGATTCAACTGTAGAGCACAGCAGCCCCAATCACGGTGGCGACCACGAAGGGCCACACATTGCGCCTATGCGCATGTATGTGGCCATTGTAGGTCTGCTGTTCCTGATGACGGCCATCACCGTCTGTGCCGCCTTCGTTGAGTTGGGTGCCTTCGGGACTCCAGTAGCCCTGGCGATTGCCGTTTTCAAGGCGAGCATGGTGGTACTCTTCTTCATGCACGTGCGCTACAATACACCGCTCATGTGGGTCTTTGCGGGGGCCGGTTTTTTCTGGCTGCTCATCATGTTTTCCCTGACCATGCAAGACTACATGACCCGCGACTGGGAGACTCCTGCTCCCATTGAGTTTCTCGACTTGCTCTGAGAGCCACTCAGTGTTGTAGCATTGAGTTTCGCACAGAATGCCAAACGCCCCGCTGATCTCTGCATCAGCGGGGCGTTTTCCTATGGCGGACAGGACGTGATACGCCTGTGGCGTCAGGCCATCAATCAGGCCATCAAAACGGTCGGGCGGATCAGAACCAGGATGGCGGCGTGGGGCACAACGACGAATTTTTCGTTGTCGAACTTTATCTCTACCGCTTCCTTGCGCGCAAAGATGGCATAGTCGCCCTTGCTGGCCTGCAAGGGGATAAAACGCATCTCCGGTTCTGCTGAGGACTGTGCCCATGGCACGTCGTCACCGTCGGCACCTCTTGGAGGCAGAGAAATACCCGGTCCGACCTCCTCTACCCGACCGCTCTGTACTTCTTCCTTCTCGAGCGCCGTCGGCGGCAAATAGAGACCCACAGATGTTCGTTGCTCTTGTTCGTCAATGCGCAGGAGCACCCGATCACCAACGACAATCAGTTCCTTGTCACCTCTCAGCATACCGTTTCCTGTATAAGCATTATCGGATCCATCATTATCACAGCAAGATCAGTTGTGGTACTCATTTTTCGTTTCTGTTGGGCGAATAAAGTAGTGGAATCTGCACCTGTACTCAATGCGTCTGCGGCTGCAGTTCGCCAAGTGAAGCACAGGCAGCGCCAACGATACCTGCATCGTTGCGCAACAGAGCCGGCACGACCTTTGTTTTCACCGTAAGCAGAGGCAGGAAATTCTCATGCTTCTTGCTGACGCCGCCACCAATGATGATCAGATCGGGCCACAGATAGAAGTCGAGAAGATGGAGGTAGTCATCGACCCGCTCGGCCCACTTTTTCCAGCTGAGTTTCTTCCGCGTCCGAACACTGTCTGCGGCCCGACGTTCGGCGCCTCGACCGTCCATTTCGATATGACCGAACTCCGTGTTCGGCACCAGTCTGCCACCGCTGAACAGAGCCGAACCGATGCCCGTCCCCAGGGTCAGGAGCAGGACCACGCCATCGCACCCGCGCCCGGCGCCATATCTCATCTCTGCCAGGCCGGCGACGTCGGCATCATTGCGCACCGAGAAATCACATCCAGTAGCTTGTTGGAACATGCTTTCTACGTCGCGTCCGATCCAATCCGCATCGATATTGGCGGCCGT
>CALFPI010000612.1 GCA_937919035.1 uncultured Gemmatimonadaceae bacterium | reverse complement strand
CTCGAGGAGGAGGGTGTCGTCATTGCGCCACAGTTGCTGGTAGCTGTCGGTGTGCCCCGATGGCAGCAGATACGGGATCTGCTGCTCAACGGCCCGTATCCATCCCGCGCACCGGAAGACAACCTGGCCGACCTCGAAGCGGCTCTCGCCGCCAATAGTCGGGGCCGCCAACATCTGCAGGAACTGGCCGTCCGCCATGGCGCGGACGAAGTCGGACGTTATATGGCAGCTCTGCGTCAGGAGGCCGCTCGCGGCGTGCGTACGGCGCTGGCCGCCATCGCTGACGGTCAGTACCGAGCCCGGGACGAGTTGGATGATGGTGCTGCGATCGCTGTGTGCATCGAGGTCGCGGGGGAACGGGCACGCATCGACTTCAGCGGCTCCGCACCGGTCCATGCTGGCAACCTCAACGCGACGCCGGCCATCGTCCAGAGTGCCCTGATCTACGTGCTGCGCCTGCTCGTCAAGCAGTCCCTGCCACTGAACGAGGGGTTCCTTGAGCCGGTGGAGTTGCATCTGCCTGAGGGGATGCTGCATCCTCCTTTCTCGTCGGCAGGAGACAACCCGGCCGTTGTCGGTGGCAACGTCGAGACCAGCCAACGAATCGTCGACGTTGTGCTCGAAGCTCTTGGATGTGCCGCCGGCAGCCAGGGCACGATGAACAATACGTTGTTTGGCAACGATCACTTCGGTTACTATGAGACGCTCTGCGGCGGCACGGGTGCCGGACCTGGTTTCGTCGGCGCCGACGCCGTGCACAGCCACATGACAAATACGCGAATCACGGATCCCGAGATCATGGAAAGCCGTTACCCTGTCCGCATCGAACGGTTTGCTGTGCGCCGTGGTTCGGCGGGAGCCGGGTGTTGGCCCGGCGGCGAGGGCGTGACGCGGGAGTTGCGCTTTCTGGCACCGGTGCGTCTGTCGGTGCTGACCCAACACCGACGGCTGGGCCCCCGGGGCGCCGCCGGTGGAGGCGCCGGAGCGCCCGGGCGGCAGTGGCTTATCCGGCAGAACGGAACGGTGCAGGAACTGGCGGCCATTGCCGGCGCCGAGCTGGCAGCGGGGGATCGCCTGGTGATGGAAACGCCGGGAGGCGGGGGCTGGGGCGATCCCGGGGATGCTGGCGGCAACAGCAACGACCTCTGATCATGGAGAGCAAGAGATGAAGACCAAAACGGTACTATGCGTGGGCGCTGCAGTTCTGGCGCCCCTGGCAGCGGCGGCTGATGACTTCTACCAGTTCTGGGGGGATGGTCGTGCCGAGGTATCCTCCTACAAGGTTGTCCAGCCGCGATACGGTGAGGCCCGCAGCGGTTACGGCGTCATGATCTTCGTCACCGAGGACGTCAACCGCGAGACGCTGATCAAGGTCGAGTCGCCGACGCCGAAGGAAGAACGGATCTACACGCTCAAGCTGAACAGCATTCTCAAGTTCACCACCGGTATCTATGACTACTCGGTGATGTCATCGGTCTTCAGTGCCGTCGAGCCACGCACACAGACACAGCCCTTTGAACTGCTCAAGCAGAACCTGAGCTCGCAGGAGTGGTGTGGTCATGTCTTTGAAGAAGTACGGGTCACCGACGGTCGCCTGCTCGGAGAGTTGAACAGCTACTTTGAGAGTGAGGGGCGGACGCAGTGGAGTCTGGACCGTCCCAAGGATTTCGTCAGCGAGGATCACCTGCTGATCCGCATCCGCGAGTTGCAGGGGACGTTCCTGGCCGAAGGTGAATCCAGGCAACTGACGATGCTGCCCAGCCTCTGGGAATTCCGCATGGCCCACAGTCCGCGGGCGCTGCAGCAGGCGACACTCGCCAAAGGCGCGCCCGAGCAGATCACCGTCGCCGGTGCACAGCGCATGGCAATTGCCTGGACCTGGACCTATGGCACGCAGGGAAAAACCGTCTGGGTTGGCACCGATTACCCGCACCACATCCTCCGCTGGCAGGACACGGCCGGCGGCAGTGGCGAACTGCTCGTGTCGAAGCGCCTGCCGTACTGGGGGCTGCACGACATCGATGATGAGCCGCTGCGCGAAGAACTGGGTATCCCCAGATGAGTACCAGACCACACATCCTCTACATCCTGTCGGACGAACACCGGGGGCAGGCGATGGGCCACACCGGCGACCCCAATCTGCAGACGCCGTGGATGGACCATCTCGCCACCGGGGGGGCTTCCTTTCCCCGTGCCTACGCCAACTGCCCCATCTGTACGCCGTCGCGGGGCACGATCTTTTCCGGACGACATGCCCACGCCGGCGCTGTGGCGGGTTTCTTTGACGTCTACAAACCGACGGCGCCGAGTGCAGCAACCGAACTGCGCAAGAACGGCTACCACACCGCCTACTTCGGCAAATGGCACTGCGGCATCGTACGCAACCAGATCCCCGAAGTCGTCGCCAGGGACACCACCGGACGGTACGAAGGGGGCTCACGCAACCGCACACCCGAGAGCCATCGCGCCGGGTTCCAGGACTGGTTCGGCTTTGAGAATCTCAATCAGCACTTCAACAGCTCGATCTACGAAGGCAGCAACGCCGAGCCGACACCGCTGGAGGGCTACGAGACGGATGCGCTGACGGATCGAGCCATCAACTACCTGCGCAGCTACGATCGCCAGGAGCCTCTGTTTCTGGTGCTGTCGGTGACACCACCACACTTTCCCCTGATCGCCCCGGAGAAATGGCAGCGATTCAGACCTGACGATCTGCAGTTGCGGGACAATTTTCATGATTCGCCTGAGATGCGGCAGAATTTGGCCACCTACTATGCGATGATCGAAAATCTCGACGACAACATCGGGCGCTTGCTGAAATTTCTGGGCCAGTTGCCGGGCTTTGAGGATACCCTCACGGTCTATTTCTCGGATCATGGCGACTACATGGGCAGTCACGGGGTATTCAATACCAAGGAACATCCGCATGAGGAGTCGGTGCGGATCCCGGCGATCTTCCACTGGCCGGGACACATCCCCGAGGGCCACGTGCCGCAGGGCATGTTCAGTCTCGTCGATATGCTGGCAACGACGCTGGGACTCGTCGGTTGCGAAGTGCCCGTGTGGACGCAGGGGCATGATTTCTCCCCGACGTTGCGTGGTGATTCAGGCCCTGGAGATGCGGAATTCACACCACCCGCAGAGGTCCTGCTCGAAATGGTGGGATCGCCGCGCTGGCGGCTGAGCATGCCCGACTGGCGTGGTCTCGTCAGTGAGCGCTGGAAGTATGCCTTCACTGAGAGCCGGTTTGAACTGCTCTTCGATCTGCACGCCGACCCCTTCGAGCAGCACAATCTGGCACGGCAGGATCCGGTGCAGTGCGCCCTGCTGCGCGCCCGTCTGCTGGAATTGTTGCAGGAGACGCGAGACCCCTACTGGGATGTATTGATCGAACATGGCGTCGAGCCCGACGGACCCGTGATCGACGTCAGCCCCCATGCGGACTTCGGTCTGCCGTACCCCACATGAAGGCATCCATCGCCAGTCAGCGACTGCACGGATTGCGCCGCATCGTGCAGGCACGAAGAGGCTCGTGGAAAGTGCCCGGTATCGCCGTCGGTGTTGTTGTCGATGGCCAGAGGGTATTCGCCGAGGGCTTCGGTACACGCCGACTGGGCCACGATCAACCGGTGACGGCAGATACGGTATTCGCCATCTGCTCCTGCACGAAGGCCTTCACGACGATGCTGTTGGGCATGCTCGCCGAAGAGGGCAGGCTCGACTGGGACCGCCCCGTACAGGAGGTGCTGCCGGAGTTCGACATGTTCGATCGGGTCGTCGGCCAACGGCTGACGCCGCGGGATCTGGTCACCCACCGCAGCGGCTTGCCGCGGCACGACTATGCCTGGTACGGCTCCTCGGCGAGTCGCACCGAACTGGTGCAGGCGTTGCGGTATCTGGAGCCCACAGCGGATCTGCGCACGACGTACCAGTACCAGAACCTGATGTACATGACCGCCGGATACCTCGCCGGCAAGGTGGCGGGCAGCAGTTGGGAAGTGCTTGTGCGTGAGCGCATTCTCGAGCCTCTGGGAATGGCGGCAACATCCCTGTCCATTGGTGACCTGCAGTCGTCCGTGCACGGGGCGCGCCCGCATGAGAGCAGGGGTGCAAAGATGCGTGAAGTTCCCTACCGGAGTCTCGACGCTCTCGCGCCGGCTGGCGCGATCAACTCCACGGTGAATGACATGACACGCTGGCTGCGCCTGCACCTTGCGGGTGGCACCTTCGATGGCCGGCGCATCGTCTCGGCTGACATCCTGCGCGATACGTACCGTCCGCACATGTCAGTCGGTGACGGCGGGGAGGATGCGGAATTTCAGTTGTGCAGCTACGGACTCGGCTGGACGGTAATGGCCTATCGCG
>CALFPI010000611.1 GCA_937919035.1 uncultured Gemmatimonadaceae bacterium | reverse complement strand
AGGATCGCCTCGAAGGAGAGGCGATACTCCTCGCGCAACCGTCGATAGTCGTCAGGGACGAGGGTCGCTCCCGACTCACGCAGCTCCCGCACTTGTTCGCGCAGCCGCGCCAGCAAGGACAACCAGTGCCGGCGTTGCAGATCATCCAGACTCAGCGCGTCCAGCAGACGTTTCGACACCACCGGCTTGCCCTGGCCATCGTACAGCATCTGGTCGCGCAGGGTCGTGCGGGCTCGTTCCAGCAGGTCCAGTTGTGTTTCTGTAAGCACGGAATCTCGCAGAGCCCGGTAGACGTTGAGCGCCTCACTGTAGCGCAAACGCCCCTCATCTGCGAAAAGATCACCATCCTCGACCATGGCTCGCAGGGCCGTCACATCCAACTGCAGGCGATCACGCATGGCGCGCAGCGTGTCCTGTTGACTCTGTGTGAGATCGAGGGCCTGGAGCAGTCGCTGGCGAAAGTCCTGACGGGCACTGTCGACGGGTGCTGTCGACCATTGCGCCTGGAGCGGAGCCGCGAAAGCGAGCAGTGTGCTCAATAGAATGAGGCGGGAACAATTGCGCATGGAATTGGACTCGGGTGGAGTAGAATTGGACTCGGGTGGAGTACAGCGGAAGCGACACGAGTGCAGACAGTGTACGCCCTCCGCGGGTCCCTTACAATGGAATCGTCAGACGCGGTAGACGCGTTTGGACTTATCGGGTCCGGCCTCTTCACCCGCCTTGCTATCCATGATCCGCTGCCCGATTTCCTCGATTTCAGCACGCTCATCGCGGGACAGGTCAGGATAGAGGTTGTTCAATCGACGGCGCAGAAACTGCTGCACCCTGTTACGTCCGTCCTTCTCATCGACGGAACCATCGAACAGGCGTTGCATGCGCAGTTTGATGCGCAGGCGCCGCACCTCCTTGTGGAAGGGCGTCGTCAATTTCAGCAGAGTTGTGAGCAGAGCGATGATACACTTGATATCTGCCGCCGCCTTGATGCGCTCGTCGCTGTCTGCCGAGTTGAGCCGATCGGACAGGTCCTCCCGACTCAGCTCACGCATGTCGTCGACAAAGCTCTCCGTAACGGAGAACTTGCCGATCATCTGATCGGGCGTGTAGATGTGCCGGTAGGGCGGCATGTTGGCCGCCATCATGCGCATCTCGTGGTCCTTGCGCTCCATCAAGGTTCCAAGTTGGTCCAACAGGTCGCCGTCCTCTTCCAGCGTCTTGGTGACGATGCTGAGGTTGACGTCATCAGCGTTCTCCGCCACAACTTGATTCTTGTGCCGTATGAGGAAACCAAAGGCGTCATCCCGCTCTCTCGGTATACGGCGCAGCGCCTCAAAGGCATTGAGGTAGTGCACGGAGTTGTCCACCGCCTCGCGCAGTCGACTCTTCAGTTTCGCGCGCACCACATCCGAGATCTCACTGCGCAGGCGATTGGCTTCCGTCTCGTCGATGTCGCCATCGGCGAGTCGCTTGTCGATCCCGTACAACTTCTTGAGGTCGTCGACTTCTTCCTGACTGAGCAGTTTCTGCTGGCGATAGGCATCCAGATTGCGCGGCGCCCGGTAGATTTCCTCTCCTGCCACTTCTTCGGTGCGGGCGTTTTCTTCGGCGATACGCTGGGCCTGCTCCGCCTCGGAAGGAGCCGCTGCGTAGGCCGAAACCTCGGCGGGCTCCGTCGGCTCCTCCACACTTGTGGCATGGACACCAACCATGCCCACGCCGCGCCGCAGCCGCTGCTTGCGGTTGTCACGGCGCGGGGGTGGCACGCGCACTTTCTTGCCCTCGGCAATGCGGATGATTGCCTGTTCCACAGCGCCGGTGAGCATGCGCGGATCGATGTCGACCCCCATGCCCTCCAGCCACATCGCCGTGCGCCCCTCTTTGACCATCCGGACGATCATTTCGCGCGCTTCCGCATCATTCTCACCGGTGGACTTGAAGAACGCATTCACCGCGTTCTTGATGCCAGCACTGAGGTAGGTCTCCGGGTGTTTCTCGTTGACCTGCATGATCATCTCGAGAATCCGGGCTTTTACCGGGCGCGGCGGCACAACACCGACGAGACGCCGAAACTCTCGCACCATCGCCTTGAAGAACTGCTCGTTGGTGATGAGCACTTCGTGATTGCGAAGGCGCCGATCGATGCGTTTCCACAGCTCGACCTTAAGGTCGCTGGGCAGCACCATTTCGGCGGCGGGTCGTGGGGGTGCAGTCGTCATGATCTGAGAAATATAGACAAAGATCCCAAGATTCAGAGACCCTCTTCATCCGGACGTGCCTGCAGCGGCAAGCAGAGCCTGCAGATTCGTACCGAGGATCTTTTGTCGGTCGGTCTCCGTGATGAACGTGCAGTGCGTTCGAAACGCCTCCAGGGCGTGCTGGTGCGTCATGTTTGTACGCACGACCGGGTAGTCGGAGCCCCAGCAGAGGCGGTCTGCACCGAAGGCCTCGTAGAGCCCGCGGACGACATCGTGCGTGTCATGGTACGGATACTCCCAGGAGATGGGCGCCACATAGTGGAAACCTGACATCTTGATGCAGATGTTGGGCACCGCAGCCGATGCGGTGATCTGCGCCAGGCGCTCGCTATCACCGACGCGGGCGCCCGCCATGTGATGACACAGAAAAGGTACGGTCGGGAACTTCCGCGCCAGCTGTTGCAGAGCCGGTTGCCATTGAGGCCCCAGCGCCAGACTGGCGATCAACTTCAACTCCGCCGCAGTTTCGAAAAAGGCGAGGCCCTCGTCGGAGGCAAACCACTCCGTATCCGACTTCAGATAGTGGGTGAAACCCTTCAGCTCATAGCGTTCGGCGGCCTCGCGCAGACGCGCAGCAGCACCCGGTGTGTGATAGGTGTCCGACCAGGAACAATCGACATCGGCGAACTGGATAAAGCGGTCCGGATGGCGGCGCACAACGTCATGTACATAGTCGTTGTTGCCCGGATTGT
>CALFPI010000610.1 GCA_937919035.1 uncultured Gemmatimonadaceae bacterium | reverse complement strand
GGTGACGATCGCATCCGTGCCGACTCTCTGCGCAGCTTCCTCGATGTGCACGAGCTGGCCCTGGAGGATCTTCCCGAAGACATGACCAAGAGTTTCTCCAGCAAGGAAGGCAAGATCCTCAGCTTCGTACAGATCAACGCAGCCGTCCCATTGCGGGATGGCCGCAACGCGATCGCCTTCGCCGATGAAGTCAAAGTGATCCACGCCGCCGACGGCAACACGTACTACGCGTCGAGTGCGCACATCATCTTTGCCGAGATGCTGCAGTTGATGCTCGATGATGCCGTGAAGGCGGTGGTCCTGACCCTGCTCGTGGTAACGATGGTGCTGCTCATCGATCTGCGTGATGTGGTCAGCGTCATCCTGGTGCTGACGCCCCTGCTGACAGCCCTGGCCTGGGTCACGGGTTTCATGTACGTCTTCGACTTCAAACTGAATATCTACAATATGGTCGCCTTTCCCACAATCATCGGCATGGGCATCGACAATGCCGTGCACGTCTTCCACCGATATCAGGAGGGGGGGCCAGGATCATTGCGTCTCGTGCTGCGTACAACGGGAATGGCTCTGATGGCGACGACCCTGACGACGATGGTCGGTTTTGCCGGGCTCGTTCCCGCCCACCACCCCTCCCTGTACTGGATCGGCATCGTCTCGTTGCTGGGCCTCGGGTCCTGTTTCGTGTCAGCCGTGACCATACTTCCTGCCCTGCTGCAACTGCGCGAGGGCTGGAACAAGAATACCCCATCCACGGGCGGGGCCTGATGCTTGCCTGAGGCCATCAGGCGTAGCAGCCCTGCAGGATTCAGGCATGTGGGTGGTATTTTTGGTTGGTATATGCTGTCGGAGGACTGCAGCCTTGGGGGCTGCGTACAACAAATGGCCCATCCAGGATGGCTGGTTTCAGCCGACCTGAACGGGCCATCGTTTGATCACCGTCTCAAACTGTAACTAAACGGTTTGACACTGCAATGAAGTGGAGCGGGAGACCGGACTCGAACCGGCGACAGCCTCGTTGGCAACGAGGGGCTCTACCAACTGAGCTACTCCCGCCCGAAGACAGGAAGAGAATATAGAATCGATGAAAAATACCGTCAAGGTTCTCGGACTAATTGTCCTGGTGGTTGCCGGTTGCTCGGAGGCGGGTCCATCCCCCGAGCAGCAACAGGCCCGCCACCTCAACAGTCTTGGTGTTGTCTCCATGGATCAGCACAACTACGTCCATGGCCGCGATTACTTCTCTGAAGCGATCCAGCTGGACCCAGGCTATGCCACGGCATACGCGAATCTTGGCATCTCTCTCTACAGCCTCGGCCAGTACGACAGTTCCAGAGTGGCGCTGGATGAGGCCCTGCGACTGGACGCCGATCATCTGCATGCAGCCTACACCCTGGGTCTTATCTATCACGCGCAGGGCCGCGATCATGAACTGGCTCTGTCGCTGTTCCAGCGGGTGGCCCGACACGATCCGGATGATCCTCATGTGCGCTACTATCTGGGCCGCACGCATGCCAAACTCGGCCAGGTGGATTCGGCCCTGGCCGACTTTCGGCGGGTCATCGAACTGGACGCGACCAACGTATCGGCCCACTATGCTCTGGCGCAGACGCTGCGACAGAACGGAGAGATGGAAGCCTGGCGGACAACGCTGGAAATCTTCAACCGGCTGAGCCAGTCCGGCCTTGAGGGTATATCGGCGGCGTATCAGGGCCAGGGGAAGTACGGCGAGGCCGTTGCTGACACACCCTTTGGCACCGCCTCAAGTGGCAACCCATCTGCCCTCTTCGAGACGCGCCCGGCCCCGCCGGGGCTGGCCGATGCTCGCTTCCTGACAACCGTCGATGCGGACCGGGACGGTTACGTGGACCTGCTCACGGTGACCGGTGAGGGACGCCCCCTGCTGCTGCGCGCCGAGGCCGCCGGTTTCCAGCCCTCCGACATCTGGCATTTTGGCACCATGGTGGCCCCGGCTGCCCTGACACTTGCCGACATCGACAGCGACGGTGACAGCGATATCGCCCTCGGCGGCGAACATGCTACCATTGCGCGGTGGGACTCAACCGGCTTTCAGCCGGGCGCCGACGATCTCGGGGCGTGTGCCGGAATGGTCTTCGGCGATGCGGATCACGACGGCGATGCGGATATCGCCTGCGGGGACGGGTGGATCGATTTGTGGTCAAATGATGGTACCGGCCGCTTCCACAGCATCGCCGCTGCTGCTGGCGTTCAGGGCGTCAGGATCCGTCAACTCGCCTTCAGTGATCTGGACTCCGACCGGGACGTCGACCTCGTCACAGCAGGAGCGGACGGTCTGCACCTGTTCAGTAACAATCGGGATGGAACCTTCGCCGATGTCTCCGTGGCTCGAGGGTTGCCGGTTGACGATGTGCAGGCGTTGGCAGTGGCAGATTTTTCTCCGGATGGATCGATGGACATCGCCATCGTCACGAACCACGATGCGCGTCTTCTGACCAATGGTGGTGCTACCTTTGCAGCGAGTGGCCTCGACCTTCCCACTGGCGTCAACGGATTGCTGGCGGCCGATCTCGACAACGACGGCGATGTGGATCTGCTCAGTTATGGTGCACAGGGCGTCGCCACGACAATGTGGGCGGAGGCCTTCCAGCCAGCCACACAGGTGTCGACAGAGCCAACGCTGCATCTGGCCATTGTCGACGCCGATAACGACGGTCGCCTCGATGTCATCACACCTGCGGCCCTGTATCTCAATCGCACGCCTGCCGGCAACAGTCTCAGCATCAACCTGGCAGGGCTCAACAGCAACCCGGATGGTTTCGGCACCCGCGTTGAAGTGACATCCTCTACATCACGCCAGGTGCAGGAGCTTCGTGGCGGTCCCCATGATCCATCGGTCCTGCACTTCGGTATCGGCGCAGAGAAGGTGGCGGAATTCATCCGTGTTCTGTGGCCCAGCGGTGTCCGTCAGACAGAGTTGGACACAGCCGCTACCGGGCACATGAGGATCACCGAGGTGAATCGCAAGGGCACATCCTGTCCGATTCTCTATGCCTGGGACGGCAAGCGTTTCGATTTTGTCTCAGACTTTCTGGGCGGGGGCATCATCGGTTACCTGTTGGGTCCCGACGAATACTACATCCCCGACACGGATGAGTACCTGCCGTTGCGTCGCCTGGCACCAACCGAGGATGGCCGGTTCGTCCTGCAGATCGGCAACCAGTTAGAGGAGGTCATCTATCTGGACGGCGCCGAGTTGATCGCCGTCGACCATCCCCAAACGACGGACCTCTATCCGGGGGAGCGTCTGCTGTCGGCTCCCCCCTACCCGGCCTTCGAGGTCTACCCCCTGGCGACGAGCCGTGCCATGCAGCGTGTCACCGATGATCGGGGCACGGATGTTACGCCGTTGCTGTCGCACGTTGACGATCTCTGGTACACCGACTTTGACCATACGCCCATACACGGCTACGCCAAGTCATACAGCCTGACGCTTGAATTGGGCGACCTGTCAGGGTGGGAACATCCCGTGCTGCTGGCCCATGGGTGGGTCGATTATGCCCACTCGAGTTCCAATTGGGCGGCAACAGAGCGGGGCCTGGCGCTGTACCCACCCCGACTGGAGGCGCGCACCAATGACGGCCCCTGGCGGGAGGTAACGGCGGACATGGGCGTACCAGCGGGTCTGCCGAAGATGATGCTCTACGACCTTGATGGCGTTTTCGACACAGGCGCGGCAGCTGCACAGTTGCGCATCACGACGAATACACCGGTCTACTGGGATCAGTTCCGTCTAGGAAAAGTCGCCGTCGATGCCAGCACGCGTGTCCACCGCCGCCCCTTCACCACGGCCGATCTGCACTGGCGTGGGTATCCGGCTCACGAGGCCATTCACGGCACCTTCGCCTTCCGCTACGACTACAACGATGTCGCAACCGACGGCGGCTGGAGTACTCACGGCGGCGCCTTCACCCGCTATGGTGAGGTCACCGAACTTGTGCACGACATCGATGATCGGTTCGTCGTCATGTTTCATGGTGACGAACTCACTCTCGAGGTCAGCGCGGACAGCTTTCCCCCGGTCGAACCGGGGTGGTCACGGAGTTTCCTGTTCTATGCGGATGGCTTCGGCAAGGACATGGACTACCACAGTGCACACTCGCTCACAGTGGAACCCCTGCCGTTCCATGGCATGAGCCGTTACCCCTACGGCCCGGAGGAGGCCTATCCTGTCACGCCTGAACACGTGGAATATGTGCTCGATTACAACACACGGTGGATCAAGGGATACTACAGGTAACGGCGATCGTCAGGTAGCAGGTGGCGGCTCCGGGTTCATCGCGCACCGAAAGCCGATGTAATCCTGTGAAGCGCTGGGCATGCAGAAGTGCCGGCTCTTGCCACGGATGTCGTTGCGGTTTCCGTGGTATCCACCACCACGGTGGACTTTCTGGTGGCCACCGTCAGGGCCCTGTGGGTCCTTCAGCGGACTGTCGCGAAAGTACTTGCTGTCGTACCAGTCGTTCACCCATTCGCTGACGTTGCCACACATGTCCCAGATGCCAAGCGGACTGACGCCGCGAGCGAAGTGGTCGACTGGCGTTGTGCCACCGTCGGGGTTGTTGAAGTTGGCCCATTCCTCATTACACGAGGCACCCCAGGGATACTCGTTGCGACCGTCACCGAGGGCTGCACGCTCCCATTCGGCTTCAGTGGGTAGACGCTTGCCCACCCAAGTCGCGTATGTCTTGGCATCTTCCCACGAAACGTTGACGACGGGGTGGTCGGCCTTGCGGGCATCAGGGAAGGTGTTGAAGCGCCAGTGGCTGGGTGATCTGTGCCCGGTGACAGCAACGAATTCCTTGTACTGCAGGTTCGTAACCTCTGTCTTGTCGATACAAAAGGCGCTGATGTCGACCTGACGCTCCGGGTTCTCATCTTCGTGCGTGGGGTCACTCGTGCCGATGCGTACTTTGGCAGCTGGAATAAGAATCATTTCGAGCGGGTTGAGCTTCTGCTGCAGCTCGATCCTTCTCTCCTCCAGGTCTGTCATGTTCTGCCTGGCGGCGAGCATCAGTTCCTGAATCGACTGGGTCGAATTCTCTGAATCCGAGATCTGAGTACTGATCTCCTGACGTCGGCTCGATACGGTCGACACGTTCGGCATGATGCGCATCAGTTTGCGGCGATAGTCGATAAAAATCTGGATCCACAGCACGGCAACGATGAGGATGCCCAGTCCCGCCGTCCAATCACCCATGACTGACCTACTCTCCACGTCCCTTGACCTACCGGCGGGCTGCCGGAGATATTGGGGCGATACGGTTCATATCCGAAATTAGACGAATGACACGACAAACAGCCAAAAATATAGCCTTCGGCGTCGCCGCCTGCATGTTCTTCTATGCAGTGATCGTGGGACTCATCTACGCGGTCTTCAGCGACAACCTGCCGGACATCGATACGCTGGAGACATTCCAGCCGAAGCGGGTCACCCGTGTCTGGTCCATGGACGGCAGTCACCTGCTGGACTTCAAGGAAGAGAACCGCGAACTCATCCGCGATTTCGACGAGATACCGCAGGCGATGAAGGACGCCCTGGTATCCATTGAAGATCGGCGTTTCTTCAGCCACTGGGGGATCGACCTGCGGCGCATCTTCGGCGCCATCAAGGCCAATCTTCTGGCCCTGGATCCGACCGCCGAAGGTGCCAGTACTCTGACGCAGCAACTGGCGCGCAACTTGTATCAGAAGGTCGGTACCCAGCGTTCATCGGATACACTTGAAGAAACCATGGACAGCTACGCACGCAAGATGCGGGAACAGATCACGGCCGTATATATCGAGCGCCTCTACACCAAGCGCGAGATCCTGGTGATGTATCTCAACACGGTATTCTTCGGCCACGATGCCCTCGGACTGAAGTCGGCGGCACGGCTGTATTTCGATAAGGAAGTCAGCGACCTTGCCGTTGAGGAATGTGCGCTCATTGCCGGACTCCTACGGGCACCAAACTACTACAGCCCGCTGAAGAGCCCCGAGCGCGCCAAGCGGCGCCGCAATCTGGTCATGGAAAACATGGTCCGCGCCGGCAAGCTGGGCGCCGCCGAGGCTCGCCGCCTCTCCGCCGAGCCCGTTCGTGTGCATCGCGGGCAACAGGCCGAATCCTATGGTCTGGCACCCTACTTCGTGGAGTATGTCCGACGGCAGCTCGGCGAACGCTACGGCAAGTCCCTGTACCAGGATGGCTACTCGGTACACACGACAGTCAATGCACCCATGCAGCGGATTGCCGAGAAACACTTCAACGCCCATCTCGACATTGTCCAGGCCAAGGTTGATGCGCGCCTGGCGAGGCTCGATACGTCGGCCCTGCCTGATTCTGTCAGCACGCGCATCCAGGGCGCCTTCGTCGCGATGGATCCCAGTACTGGTGAAATCCTGGCCATGATTGGTGGTCGCGATGTACGGGCAGAATTCAACCGCGCCTATCAGGCGCACCGGCAGGCGGGATCCTCCTTCAAACCCTTCGTGTATGCTGCGGCCCTCGATAATGGTCATTTCCCGAGCGAGTTGCTCGATGATAACGCGATCACAATCACGGAGCAGGATGGCAGTGTCTGGACCCCGGAGAATTACGACAGGAAATTCAAGGGTCGCCTGACGCTTCGGGAAGGGTTCAAACAATCTCGGAACATCATCGCCCTCAAGCTGGCAATGGATGTCACAGAGGGACGCGTCAGCCAGTATGCGCACCTGATGGGAATCAACACACCGATCCGGGAGGTCCCGTCCATCGGTATCGGCTCCAGTGAGGTCATCCTGCTGGAGATGGTCGCCGCATACTCGGTCTTTCCGAACCGTGGCATATACGTCGAACCGACGGCGGTGCATCGCATCGAGGATGCCGATGGCAACATTATCGAGCAAGCTTCGGCCAGGCGCCGAGAAGTACTACGCCCCGCGGTCACGATCGTCATGACGGACATGATGCGCTCCGTGATGGACGAAGCTGGCGGCACCGGTCGGAGTGCCCGCACCGTATATGGGTTCCGTTCCCCGGCTGCAGGCAAGACAGGTACGACGAATGACTACCGGGACGCCTGGTTCATCGGCTTCACGCCAGATCTGGTTGCCGGTGTCTGGGTCGGCGCAGATGATCCGCGGGTCAGCCTCGCCAATCAATCGGGTGCGACGGCGGCTCTGCCCTTGTGGGCTCTGTTCATGAAAGAGGTCTACGATACCCTGGAGCCATACAAGAGTCGTCGGCAGGTCGATTTCGAGTATCCGGAGGATCTGGTTGAGTACCGGGCTGTGTGTGACGACACGCACGCCCTGGCCACGCGCTACTGCCCCAACCAGAGCCGTGACCTGTTCATCCGCAGCAACGCCCTGCCGGCCACCTGCCCCCTGCACGGCGCCAGCGACAGCGCCAGCGGCCAGCGGCGCCGACGCCTGTAGCCAGCGGCGCCAGACACATAAAAAAGGCCGGGTCTCGATGGGAGATCCGGCCTTTTCTTGTCGTCGCTACGAAGATGCCCGAAGACTACTCTTCGAGCTTGAATTTCGTCGGTTTGCGGCGTTTCTCACGCTCACGGTATTCATCAACTTTTTTCTGCAGTTCGGCGAGTTCTTTTTCCAGATCCTCGATCTCCTTCTGCAGAACTGCCACCTGCTCCTTGGTGTCCTTCGTGGCGTTCTGCTCGACCTCGATCTTGGACTCGCACTCGCGAATCTCCGCCTTGGCAAGATCAGCTTTGGGCTTGAGCCCTGCTGAAACCTTGAGGTAGTCGATGACGATGAAGACGAGAAAGCTGGCCGCTCCCACCGCGATGCAGATAAATACCCAAGCCATGATTGTGTCCTCGCTACCGTAGCTCCTGAATGATCTTGGTGATGCCCGCGGCGAAGTCCGCGTTCATACTGGACATGATCTTTCCCATATGTTGCGGCTGCAACCGCAACATCAACATAGCCACTGTGGTGTCGCTCAGCGTCCCTTCCTGCAGGATCTCGGCGGCGGGTTGCGGCTTGATCTTGTTGTAGAAGGTTGCCAGTTCATCCAGCCGCTTCTCCAGATTTGCGGCGCGTGTCGTTGCCGCAACCTCGCCCAGGCGCGTCCCCTCTGCCTCCAGGGAGTCCTTGCGTGCCAGGAGTGCCGCCTCGACGGTAAGCAAGCTGTCTCCTCGTGCGTTGACACTGTCCACGCGCGCCACGTAGAGCGCCCGGTATTCCTCTGCCATGGCCGTCAACCGCCCCAACTTGTCTTCCGGATCAACAAAATCGTCGGAGAGACGGGTCACATCGTAATCTCCGAGGACCATCTCCGCCAATTCCTGCGGTGACTTGACCGTCTCGGTGAAGAACAGCATCGCCAGCAGCGCCGCCGTAAATGAGACGAACATACCGATGATGAGCAGGGGTACGAGGAGAAACTTCACGGATCAGCTGTTTCCTCTCAGCCCTGCGAGTCTACCGCTAGGGGGCAAAGAATACGAAAAACAGGCCGCCGACGATCAACCCCGACAGGCTGAACTCGATGGCACGATGGTCGGGCGTCACCGAAACCTGATCGATGCCTTTGGCACCTCCGAGCCATGAGGCGTCTGCAGGGGCCCTTTTCTCACCGAGGCTGCTGGCCACGCGATGAGCCCAGAGGATTCGACCAGAAGCATCTTCAAGCCGCAGGAGTACTTCCATTCTCGCATCCCGCCGCTGGCTGTCGTCCATCAGATTCCACGCCGATCCCGATGGGCTGTAGACCACACGGGCGTCGGCGAGCCGATAGTGCAGCACATCGGCCATTGAGCTGTCGGCCATGACGCGAACACCACGTTCCAGCAGCAGGTCCGTGAGCAGGCCTTCCACAACCCAGTTGCCGTCGTCACTGCGACTTGATGAGAGTCGCAAGGATGCGCCTCGTGCCAACGGCAGTGATGACAGTGCTCCTCGCAACTCCTGCTCAAGTCCACTGCGCGCCAGTTCGAGATCTGTGTACACCAGAGCAGCCAACGGTCTCTCTGTGGCTTCCGGTGCGATCACCTTCAGGACCGTGTTTCCCAGAATCACGGGTGTCCTCCGGTCCGGCGGCAGGAACTGCCCGGTAACAGTGAAAGGGCCGCTTGCCAACGGTGTCAAGTCGAGGGCGACAACAAGGTCTTGACCCGGCTCCAGATCTCCTGCAGGGGAAACGTGCACGGCGACGCTGCCCTTCTCTTCATCGGCCGCCAACCGGACTCCTGCAGTTCTGTCGGTCGGCGCTGCGGACGCCAGTCTCGCACCGGCAAACCCGGCAGCAGCCGTTGCCTCCAGCGAGGTTGTGGGGATGGCCTTGTCGCTTCGGTTGTGCCAGTGCAGGCGCAGGTGAGCGATTTCGCCCCGGACAGGGTCGCCGGAAACTTCAACGAAGAAGAACGGAACCGCGGCAACTTCGACGGTTCGTGTGCCGAGCGGTGAGGCCAGTAATCCTGCGCCTACTGCGCTCACCTGCAGCGACAGTGGCCCCACGACGTCACGGCGCACACGCACGGACTGGCTGACTTCGACAGCGGAAGCGGCATCGTGACGCACCACGGGGTCACCGACCGCAACCAACCCGCTGGGCCACGTCGCCCCGATCAACTCAAGAGGCCGTTCCTCGTCGCTGGCTCGCTCGGCCCTGAGGCGAAATTCAACCGACTCTCCCGGATACACATGCGCCGGCTCCGTAGCAAGGCTCGCCTGCAGAGGCCGAACTGCGACCAGGCCGACTGTCGTCTGGTGTGCTGGTGTTGGCGGCGTGTCGACATTCGTCGTCAGACTCAGATCAAATACCATGGACGTTGCCGACGTCAGGAGGCGTACTTCGAGCGTGTCGGCGGTTCGCTGCCCGATACCATCGTCACTGTAATCGACGTTGAAGCTCTGGGCGGTAACGAAAACGCGTCCGCGCCGGGATTGGACGCCGACAAGAGTCGCATCCTGCGACGACAATCGGGCCCGCAGACCGATGACGGCTTCACCATCGCCGGGGAAATAATCCACAATGAGGCGCGCCGTCTGTGCTACGCCAGGCCCTGCAACTGCCTCGGCGAAGCGGGACGTCATGGAGGACCGCGCTTCGCTGCTACGGGCCAACCCGCTGGCCGCGAGCGCAAGAATGAGAAATCGACAGAACGTGTGCCGCAACGCGGCAGGCAGTTGCCTGAACGGATATGTCAAATTGGTCTGAAATCCTTTGGGCACTTGGAGTTGCGACGGTTCTAGGGTAACAGCGCCTGGGGCCAACTGTCAAGGTGCGACAGCGCGCGGAAGCACCTGCATCGTGCAGTTCACGGTCGTGCTTGACGTCATTGGTGGCGCGCAGGTAGCTTCCTTCAACAACTGACTGGATTGACAGATGTTCCGTGTTTTTCCCGTGGGGGACTGCCGTGCTCTGGGCCTCTGTTCCGGCGGTGCTCTTTGGCGTCGCCCTCACCTTTGTGCTGCTGCCGGTCGTAGTCTCGGTCCAGGCAGTGGAAGACGGCCAGGACACGGCCCTCGATCTACGCTTCGACATTGCTCCCTGGTGGGGTGCCCTGGGCCTCGTCCTTCTGCGCCAGAGTGACACGACCCTGTGGCAGGTCCGCGTGCGGCTGTTGGGGCATGCCCTGGGGCCTCTGTTCGCCCTTGGTAAGACCGCACCACGGACTGCCAGGATCGGTGGGGATGGCGGCCAGACGAGTACGGCAGACGCAACCGCCGATGAGCCCGGGGCCGTTGATCGTGCACCCAAAGGACCGGAACTGACGCTCCCGCAGCGACTGCACCGTGACGGGGCCCTGATTTGGACGATGGTGCGCCCCGTGTGGAGGATGATCGCCTCCTTCCCGCGAGCTTTCTCTCTGCATCATCTTCGTGTCACAGCGAGAGTTGGCCTGTCCGACCCGGCAGTCACGGGTCAGCTTCAAGGCGTGGTGTGCGCCCTGCGCGCCGTGTTGCCGGAGCGGTTCGAAGTGGACGTCGAGTCGGACTTCGTCGATAAGGGCACGCGGGGCGAAGTCGGCGTTTGCATCCATGTGCAGTTGAGCAGACTGTTGTACTACATTCTCCGGACCGTTCTGATTAACGGATTTCACTGGGTCTCTGCCCGGGTGTCCTCGTGGCGCTCGAACCGGGCCCGGATGGGCGCACGCAGCGGCATTGCCTGAATCGATGAAGGAAAGGGAGCCAATGGCTACCTCGGTGGACGCACTGATTGAGCGCGTACTGGGTGAACTGAACAAGATTGTGCAGACACGCACCGTTGTCGGCGAACCATTGACGGCGGGGTCGGTCACACTGATTCCCGTGTCCAAGATCTCCCTGGGTTTTGCCGCTGGCGGCGGCACAGAAGGGTCCAGCCGCAGTGGCACGGGCGGGGGCGCTACTGTGGAACCCATCGGGTTCGTTGTGATCGATGGCAACGGCAAGGTGCAGGTGATAACGATGAAGGAAAAGGAGATCAGTTGGGGCCAGTTGGTCGAACTGGTCCCCGATGCGGTGTCCAAGGTCAAGAGTTTTGTCGAACGACGCAGCAACAAGGATGCTGACATGGACGACGACCTTGAGACTAACGACGACTGAGCGGGATTGGTTCCGTGCCTAGGCAGGATCCCGAGGAAAGATGCGGAACAGGCCGTCCAGCAGCAGATGGGTGTACCAACCGCTGACGGCGGCACCGACGAACGTCAACCGCAATGGCGTCAGCACAGCAGACACACCCGGACCTGTAGCATCGGCCCCTTCCCACCAGAGCAACCCGACGCAGAGGACCGCGGGTAGCAGCAGGGGCACAAAACGCCCGTGTGTCCAACCCCGGTGATGATCGACAAGGGGCAACATCGACAGGCCTGCGACGACCGTAGCTTCGATCCACCATCCGGACCACGCCAAGTACAGCAACAGTGCCAGAACTCCCCTGTAGAACCAGCGACGGGGCACCGAGTCGGTATCGACATCCGGAAACAGGGAGAAGAACAGGACGGTTGCCGCCACGCCCCACCAGAGGGGATGAGCGATTCCGGGGATCACACCTATTGTGCTGGCGCAGGTCGCCGTCGCCCAGGCTACCATGGCGCCGCCCGTGAGGTGGCCCCTAGCCCGCAACGCCGACCGCTGCTGGCTGCTCCCCGGCTCTGGACTCCTGTTGACGGTACAGTTGCCCGCAAGCGGCGCCGATATCACTGCCTCGACTCTCTCGCAGGGTTACCGTATGCCCCGTGTTTTCCCGCAATCGCCGTACGAAAGCTTCGATTCGTATTTTCGGCGGACGGCGAAAATCCTCAAAAGCGTCCGCCTCAACCCCGGGGGAAGCGCCCAACTCGTTGTAGGGGATGATGTTGATCTTGCACGGAAGGGACCGTGTCAGCACTGCCAGTCGCGTCGCATCTTCGTCGCTGTCCGTGACGCCGTCCATCAACACGTACTCGAAGGTCACCCTTCGTCCCTTGCGATCGAAGTATCCCCGAGCCGCTTGCAGCAGCTCGGCGATGGGCCACTTGCGGTTGATCGGCATCAGCCGTTCCCGGATGGCATCAGTGGTCGCATTCAGAGATATGGCCAGGCCGACGTTGAGGTCGTCCTCCGTCAGGCGCAGAATCCCGGGCAGGTAACCGGCGGTGGAGATGGTGATACGTCGGCCGCCGACGGCCGGACCTGCTGTCGGCCCTTCGCTATGTCGAATGATACGCAGGGCCTGAGTCACCTCGTCATAGTTGAGCAGCGGCTCACCCATACCCATCATGACGATATTGGTGACTCTCTCGCCATGTTCGGCAGCTGCGGCGTGCAGTTGCAGCAACTGGTCGACGATCTGCCCGGCTCCGAGGTTGCGTTTGAAACCCATACGGCCCGTGGCGCAGAACTTGCAGTCGAGGGCACAGCCCACCTGCGAGGACAGGCAGGCTGTGCGCCGATCCCTATCAACAATCAGTACAGACTCAATCTGGCCGGCATCCGCCTCGAAGAGGAACTTCACAGCCATGCCCGTCGCCGAATCGTGTCTCTCAAGCAGTTGCAGGTGGCTGACCGACGCACCGGCTGCCATCAGCCCCTCACGGAACCGCTTGGGCAGATTTGTCATCGCCGCAAGAGAGCACTCGCCCTGTTGCTGAATCCACGTGAAGAGTTGATCACCACGGTAGGCGGGCTCTCCCAGGTCGATCGCCAGGGCCCGCAGCTGTTCGGGAAGCAGGCCCTTGAGATCGGTATGGGCGCTCGTTGTGGACGTTGCCGATGGCAAGAGATTTCAATTCCCAGGAGACGTAACAGGAGGCGTACAGGAGTCGGATCTGCTTGACGCAAAACCGTCGTAGGTGTATAATTATAAACACTTTGCGAGACATCAGCAACGTCATCAACAACGTTCAGTTGGCCGACATGGGGCCCCGTTCGGACTTTTTGGGGCGGCCCCCTCCCAACCTTCACACAACCCAGATTTGCCGCCATTCGACCTCCGCAGCGTTCCACTGTCATCTTCTGGGGACTGCTCGCCTCACTGGCAATCGCCACCATCGTTCGTGTCGACGTTCGTTCGCAGGCTGCGGACATACACGTTGACGGGGGCGCAGCCGCTGCCACCGAATCCAAAGCCGTCATCGTCCCCCTGCCACAAGCGGATGAAAACGGCACCGGTGGTGGACTTGCTGCAGCGGCGGCCGTGGCGACCGTTCCGCTACCGATAGAGATTGAGCACCACATCGCCGACACCCTTGGACGTGACGGCTCCATCTACCTGACGCTGAAGTCTCATGGCGTACCGGAAATCGAGATCGCCCATGTCGGGCAGGCCCTGGCTCGAGTCTTCAACGCGCAGCGGGAGACCCACCCCGGGGACGCCATCATGATGATCCTCGACAGCCTGAAAACCGTGCTGCGCTTTGAGTATTCGCCCAGTCGATATCCCGAATACCCCGTTTTCATCGAACGTGTCGGCGACGAGTTGCAGGCTCGACGGGACTCGATCCAGCTGACGGATCGCACCTGGGCGATTGAAGTCGTCATCGAGGACAACCTGTCCAACGCCATTTCTGCAGCCGGCGAAGGTGACGCCCTGACAGACCTCATTGTCGACTATGTCTTCGGCTCGGTGATCGACTTTCATCGCGACGTGCGGCGGGGTGATCGTCTCGGACTCGTTTTCACTCGTAGTTACCTGGGCGACCGGTTCGTTCGCTACGGCCAGGTGTTGCTTGCCCGCTACGAGGGCCAGGTGGAATCACATCTCGCTGTGCAGTACGAAGATCCCATGGGCCAACAGGAGTACTATGAGGCAGATGGCACGTCGCTGGAACGCATGTTCCTGCTCAAGCCCATGGTATTCCGCCGCATCAGCTCACGTTTCACCCGGCAACGTTTTCATCCGATTCTGAAACGCAACGTACCCCACCTGGGGACGGATTACGCCGCCGCAACAGGAACTGATGTCTGGGCCACGGCACAGGGGCGCGTCACCGTCGCTGGCTGGAACGGTGGCTACGGAAAGATGGTTGAGCTGGAACACCCGAACGGCTATCACACACGCTACGCCCATCTCAGCCGCATCCTCGTGCGCAAGGGGCAACGAGTCAGCAAGCGTGACGTGGTCGGCAAGGTCGGTGCCACGGGGCGAGCCACGGGGCCGCACTTGCACTACGAGTTGATTCACAACGGCAGTCAGATCGACCCGAGATCGGTGAACCGAGGCGATGAGGCTCGCGTCCTCTCTCCTGCGTACCACCAAGCCTTTGAGCGACAGAAACGTTACCTTGTGGGCCTGCTTGATGACACTCGGCGCACGCCGCCGCGGGTTATCGCCGACGCCGCTCACAAGCGTCCTGCAGCCATAGCGAGCCCTTGACACAGGCGCCGGGGGGCGTTGACTTAATCCGGCTTGCCACACACATATCACCCACAAGACCGAACCAGACATGGACGACGGCTTTCTCCATGACATCGAGACCCTCGCCGAGCGCGATGGTCGCTATCCACGCGCTGCCTACCTGTTTGTTTACGACGCTCTGCAACACACCGTCGAGAAACTGGGCAAAGCATCGATGCCACGCGAGCAACGTCACGTATCGGGTCGGGACCTGTTGTATGGCATCAGCGAATACGCCCTGGACCAATTCGGGCCGCTCACACACACAGTCTTTTCGCATTGGGGCATTCGCGAGACCCGGGACTTTGGCGAGATCGTCTTCAACCTCGTTGATGACAAGCTCATGAGCACGACCCAGGACGACCGAATCGAGGACTTCATCGACGTCTTCAGCTTCGATGAAGAACTCGACTGGAAGCGGCGGCAGGCTGAGTTTCGCCGGCCCGCCGCATCGACGCCCAAGTGAGGACAGGTCCCAACTGACGGGAGCCCACCCGGTGCTGATCGCCTACTTCGATTGTTTCTCCGGTGTCAGTGGTGATATGATCCTGGGCGCCCTGATCGATGCAGGTCTCGACCTGGATGATCTGCAGGCCGATGTCGATCGGCTTGGCATAGGTGCGCGGCTGCGCGCCTCCTCCGTGGATCGCTGTGGCATACGCGCAACCTATGTCGAGGTCGACATCGACGGCCAACCCATGACGGCCGCCCGCGAGCAACACCAGCATCCGGGTGAGCACTCACATGATCATGATCACCAGCATCACGACCATGACCATGACCATGAGCATGGGCAGGAAGGTGGCGATCATCACCACACGCACCTCAGTGACATCCTGGCAATCATCGATGCGAGCACGCTGGCGGCTGATGTCAAAGAGACCGCTTCCCGTGTGTTTCGGCGTCTGACCGAGGCCGAGGCCGAAGTCCATGGCAGAGCCGTGGAGGACGTGGGCCTGCATGAAGTGGGCAGCCTCGACGCCATTGTTGATATCACGGGCGTCATCGCCGGCCTGCGTCGCCTCGGTGTCACCCAGGTACTGTCGTCACCGTTGCATGTGGGAACCGGTACCGTCATCTGTGCCCATGGCCGCTACCCGGTTCCGGTCCCTGGTGTGCTGGCTCTGTGTCGCGACGTTCCCCTGGTGCAGACGGATATCGAGTCGGAACTGGTGACACCCACAGGGGCGGCTCTGATCACGACGCTGGCAGAAGGCTACGGCCCTGCGCCAGCGATGACGACAGTCGGCACGGGGTATGGCGCCGGTGGCAGGAACCCGGCGACAACACCGAACGTCGTGCGTATGCGTCTCGGACGACCGGTGGCAACCGTCGAACCCTCCACCGCCAGTCATAGGGCGCCGGAGCGCGGCTCTCGTTGCGTGCTGCTGGAGGCCAATCTGGACGATATGAACCCGGAGATATTCGGCTACCTTTTCGAGCGCCTGCTGGAGGCCGGGGCCCGCGATGTCTATGTCACGGCCGTGTTGATGAAAAAGAATCGCCCAGGGCACCTGCTCAGCGTCCTCGTCGACCCCGAGTCCACCGACAGTGTTGCCGACCTGATTCTTGCGGAGACGACCAGCCTCGGGGTCCGCTACCAGACTGTGGACCGCCGCATGCTGGAACGATCCTTCCTGTTGGTATCCACCGATTACGGCGATGTGAACGTGAAAATGGCCCATCTGCCGGGGCGACTACGGGCGGCACCTGAGTATGAAGATTGTGCGCGACTTGCCCGCAGCCACAAGGTCGCCTTCCAGACCGTCTACGATGCTGCTCTGGCCGCAGCACGGGAGAACACAGAACCATGACAACTCTGCAGGTTCTCGCCGTAGCAGCGCTGGTCATCAACGGCTTGATCGCCACGCAGGCCCATGCGGGCCCGATCACACACACCGGGATTTCGCCAGGTGGCATCCTGGACGGACTCGACTGTATGATCGCCTTACCGCCGACGGCTGCGGATGCACCGGATCGCTTCGCTCTCGGTGATGCCCACGGCTTTGTGCACGTGTACGAGCAGCGCGACCAGGCCTACCACGAGGTCTGGGTCAGCGAGTACTTCGAGAGCGCCATCGCTGGCCTGTTTGTCGCTGACATCAACCTCGATGACCTGCAGGAAATCGTCATTTACACGCAGAACGGACGGATTCACTTTCTTGATGGTGCCGGGTATCGTTCGTTGTGGAGCAATC
This sequence comes from uncultured Gemmatimonadaceae bacterium, assembly GCA_937919035.1. Taxonomy (GTDB): domain Bacteria; phylum Latescibacterota; class UBA2968; order UBA8231; family UBA8231; genus UBA8231. The sequence continues at coordinate 4,223 of CALFPI010000610.1, read as the reverse complement.
CCCCGACAGACTACGCATCCATCACCGCCATGGCTCTGCACAATGTCGATGAGGACGAGCAGGTCGAACTGGTTTTCGTCGCCGATGGCCGGTTGCATATCTACGATGGACGTGATCAATTCGAAGAGTGGCGCAGTGATCAGGACAATATCACGGCGACGGAGATCGTCTTCGGAGATGTCGATGGTGATGGCGCCGAGGAGATCGTGCTCAACGACGGTTTCGTCTTCGACGCTCGCTACCGTGACCTGGAATGGCAATCACCTGAACCATTCGGTGAGCGCCTCGGGCTGCTCGATGTTGATGATGACACGATCCCGGAAATCATCGGCGAGTTTCAGGGGCGGTTCCTGCGGATCTTCGATGTCGATCTGCGTCGCATGAAGGCCTCCCGTCGCTGAAACGACAGGGTGGTTGACCGTAGGACGGGGCTGCCCTTTCGTACGCGTCAGGAGTTGACACCAACATCAACAGGAGACACACCGATGGCACGCCCTGTAACACTGTTCACCGGCCAGTGGGCCGATCTCGACACCGAAACGATCTGCCAGAAGGCTGTCGAATTCGGTTACGACGGCCTCGAACTGGCCTGCTGGGGTGATCACTTCGAAGTCGCCAACGCCGACGAGGCCTACTGCAAGGCGAAGCGGGCCATTCTCGACAAGCACAACCTGCAATTGTTCTCCATCTCCGCGCACCTCGTCGGCCAGGCCGTGTGCGACAATATTGATTCCCGTCACCAGGCGATCCTGCCAGGTTACGTCTGGGGTGATGGCGACCCCGAAGGCGTGCGTCAGCGTGCCGCCCAGGAACTGATCGCCACCGCCCAGGCTGCTGCCCGCCTCGGAGTTTCCGTGGTCAACGGCTTCACGGGCAGTTCGATCTGGCACCTGCTCTATCCCTTCCCGCCGATACCCGATGCCATGATCAACGCCGGCTACGAGGACTTCGCCAAACGCTTCCGTCCCATCCTCGATGAATTTCAGAAAGTCGGCGTCAAGTTCGCCCTCGAGGTCCATCCAACCGAAATCGCTTTCGACATCGCCTCCGCCGAGCGGGCCATCGAAGCCCTCGACGGCCATCCGGCCTTCGGCTTCAACTATGACCCGAGCCACCTCGGGTATCAGGGCGTCGACTATGTCGAGTTCATTCATCGCTTCGCCGAGCGCATCTTCCACGTCCACATGAAGGACGTCGCCTGGTCGAATACGCTCACGGAGGCCGGGGTCTTCGGGGGGCACACCACATTCGGTGATCGCCACCGCTACTGGGACTTCCGTTCTCTTGGCCATGGCAATATCGACTTCGAGGAGATCATCCGGGCCCTCAACAGGATCGACTACCAAGGCCCGCTGTCGGTAGAATGGGAAGATGCGGGTATGGACCGGGAACACGGTGCTACCGAAGCGGCAGACTTCGTCAAGCAAGTCGATTTCGAGCCTTCTGAGACTGCCTTCGACGCCGCTTTCTCGGAATAGTCAGCGACGGGGAAATGCGTTCGCGGGCACACATCATCAGGGCTGCCGGAAGCCTTGTGCTCCTGGCAGCCCTGTGTTCGGCCTCTCCCGCGGCGGCGCAGGCCGATGCTCTGACGCCTGAGGAAGTTGATTCACTTGAAGTGTACCTGGTTGCCGCTCTGGCAGCCCCGGACGAGACTGCCTACCTGCAGATTCTTGCGGGCGCTCTGATCCTGCCGGACCGTACCGACAGCAACAGCGCCTATGACATCGTTGTTCGATACGACCCGGAGCGTTTCCACTCGCCCTATGCTGGACTGTACCCGCTCACCTTCGAGGATCAATTCATCCAATGGGGAAAGCGGATCGCACTGTTCTCGCGCAGCATCTCGCTGCCAACAAAACGATTCTTTCTACACGACATATCCACGGGCGACCAGGCCTGGATCTTCACCGCCGAGGCGCGGCATCTGTACGCCCTGCCGGCGGACAAGGTCCCGGGTATGGCGGACGTCTCCGATCGGGCCACCCAGGCCAGGTGGTTGCGTCTGATCAAGCAGAGTCCGGCCAGCACCGAACTGCTGACCATGGGCGGCTGGTTGCGCCAGATTCGTCGCGAGAGCCGCGAGAGTGTCGTGGCGCGCCTCGGAGCCTATCAGCCGCCGTCGGTGACAACACCCTGAAGAGAGATACGCAACGCCTTCATCCCTGGTGGCACCGCCAGGCCCCCATGCCACAGGATCCACTGGTCAGGGCGTACCGATACCGCTGAAAAAAGTAGCCCTCGCCAACCCCTTGTTGATATAAACGTCGCCGTACTCGAGTTCGAGAACGTGTCCTCGGCTCTCGATGCGGATTTTCGTCGGCAAGTACAGCTCCGTGTCTCCCATGCGCCGCCAACCCGACATCTTCCGTGACCAGCGCGTTTGCCCCTGGTCATCGATCAAGTCCTCACGTTCGACGAAGCCCTTGTGCAGATCGACCAGCAGCCGACGCCGCTGGCCCTGAATGCCGTCGTTCAGGGTGATCCAGGCACGATCCACCCGCGGGTAATCGATGGCCTCGATGACACCCGTGGGTGCCAGCACGCCGAGAAGGGCCAGGCGTGGATCGTAGCCGACCAGATCGATATCGATGAAAGCATCGAGCCCATTGCTGGCAGGCATCTCGTAGAGTCGCCCGTCCGCCAGGGCCAGAAGCCGATCCCCGTCGAGAACGGCCGACAGAATCCGCTGAAAAAGGGGTCCTCGCACGTCGAGGCGCAGCAGCGCTGGTGGTTGGTACAGGATCGAGCCCGAAGCGGAGCCCACCTTGTGCAACAGGAAGTGGACCTCTGCCGTCAGGTCGGTGAGTTGCTGCAGGTGGTCCGCATCTGTGTGCAACAATCTGTCCAGCGAGACCGGAGCTGCATCGCCCGTCCAGCCCATGCGCTGCACGGAGCGTGGCGGCCCACAGGCGGCAAGCGTCAGGCCCAACGCCAGACAGTAGCCCAGCCAATGACCCAAGCGCCGGTTGTGGGCACGGCTCACGGCTGTAGGGCCGGCTCGACCGCTGCCCGGGTCTTCTCCTGGAGATCCGCACTGCCCGGGTCCAGTTCGAGTGCCTGGCGCCAGTAGCCAAGAGCCTCGACATGCTTGCCGAGAGCACTGGCGATGTCGCCGGCGTGGCCAAGTATTACGGCCCGCTCGGCATCTTCGTGATCCGGCATCCGTTGCAGGGCTTGTGCCAGGTTTTTTTCGGCCTCCTGCAACTCTCCCATGCGAAAGTAGATCCAGCCAAGACTGTCGAAAAAGGCGCCATTGTCCGGCTCCAGACGAATGGCACGCGTCAGCAGATCGACCGCTTCATCCAGATGCATGCCACGTTCTGCGAAGCTGTAGCCGAGGTAGTTGAGGGCATATGCGTCGTCAGGGTTCAATTCCAGCAATCGGCGGAAGACGGTGACGGCTCGCTCGAAGTAATCATCTCCGGTCACGGATCGTTCTCCGGTCACGGATCGTTCACGGGACGCCTGCTCGAGGACGCTCCCCAAGTAGAAGAGAGCGAAACCGTCGTCCGGCACCAACTCAACGGCTCGCGTCAGATGTTCGACCGCACTCCCCCACTCCTGCAGTTTCTGCAGAGCCACGCCCCAGTGCAGATGCCCGTCTGCAGACGTTGAGTCTGCCTCGACCGCCTTCCGATACCTGGCAATCGCCTCGTGCCACCGCTGCTGCTGTCCGTAGACGATACCCCAGCGGATGTAGAGCTGAGGCTGTGGGCCGACGTTGACAATTCCTTTACGGTACACCTCGACGGCGGCGTCCCACATGCGTCGTTGTTCGTAGTTCCAGCCCCACACGAGATAGAGATCAAGGGAATCGGGTATCTGGCGGCTCGCTCTGTCGTAGACTCTGGCAGCGTCCTCGTGACGCTCCACCTCTTCCAGGGCGGTGCCCCAGAACAGGTAGAGTTGCAGGCTGTCCGGCATGGCCGCCACCGCCTCAGCGAGGATTTCCTCGGCCCGGTCGACGCGTCCCACATGCAGGTAGTAGCGCACCGGATCAAGCCAGCCATCGACGTTGATCGGCTTTTGACCAACAATCTGTTCGAACACTCGTGCCGCCATGGGGAACTTCTCCATCTCAGACAGAGCAAGGCCGAGACGGTACAGGTAGGCAGCATCTTCACTGGCAACAATCGGTGCAAGATCCTCACCGGATTCGATAACACGAGCCAGTTCATACATGATGAGAGAACTGTCCGGCACATGGCGTGCGCCTTCGC
>CALFPI010000609.1 GCA_937919035.1 uncultured Gemmatimonadaceae bacterium | reverse complement strand
TGGCTGAAACAGGAAGGCGCCGTTGTACGGTTCCCGGGTCTGGGCATCCGTGTCCGGGCCACCCGTCAGAATCGGCGTGTCGAATTCCTCTGCAAGATCATGCACACGGCGTCGACAGCCGGGGCGCCACCCCAGATTGCACGGCACGGCCGTCTCCGGCCAGACGATCAGATCCGGCTGTGGAGAGGATGACAGAGCCTGGCGACTCAACGCCGCGAGGGAGGCCAGACTGGCCTCCAGGCCACCTGCCTGCCACTTGGCCAGGCCCATGTTGTTCTGTACTACGGCAACCCGCACATCCCCGTCATCGCCGGGCTCCATGGATAGCAGGCCGATGATCAAAACCGACGCTGGCACGGCTGTGGCCGCCAGCAGCCATATACCACCGCGTTCTCGCAGAATCGCAACGGCAATCAGGGCTGCCGTCAGCACGATCACAAAGGATACGCCATAGGCGCCGGTCACCGTGGCGTGCTGCAGCAGCAGTGGAAAGCCGGCCTGACTGTGGGCCAGCAACAGCCAGGGAAACCCCAACTCACCCATGGACAGGGTGTACTCCATTGCGGTCCACAGGATCGGTGCTGCCAGGAGGGCGTCCCGGCCAAAGCGACGCAGCAACAGCGACTGGCTGAGAGCGAAAGCGCCGGTGAACAGGCTCAACCAGGCAGCTCCAAGAACGGCGCCGACGACAACCGCAGCGCCTCCTCCCTGGGTGTTGCCGATCCAGTACAGACTCAACAGGTGGAAGACGAAGCCAGCCAGGGCGCCGTAGCCAAAGGCAAGACGTAGGCTGCCGATGTGAGCCAGCGCCAGCAGCAGCGGTACCAGGGCGATCCACGCCCACGGGCCGCCGTACAGAAGGGCGAAGGCATTCTCCGGATGGCAGGGGAACGCCAACGCCAGTAACAGGCCGCTGAGCACAGCGCCCGTCAGTGGGCGACGTGCCATCGTCGGAATGTGGCGGGTGAGTTTCATCAGGAAATTGAATATACGGGGGGATTGGCACGGGCCGCTGGTACGCAGACTGCTTTGTAACAGGTCCGTCAGCCGAGACTGCCACCACCAGCGTACTGCAGAGCACACAGTCGCGTGCCTTATACCCCCCACGAGCACTCACAGGAGGTCCACCCGCCATGCGCGAAACCTATGCCCCCACGGTACGAGACAGTGCTGCAATCAACGGCAGACACGCTCACCCCGGCGATTTGCCACGCGAACGTCTGTCGCGCCATGGAGTACAGGGGCTGCGGGACGACGAACTGCTGGCCATCGTTCTCGGTACGGGTTATCGCGGTCACGGTGTGATGGAGGTGGCGCGCCAGATACTCGGTGTTCATCCGAAGGAAGAGTTGATGCGGATGGAGCCCGAGTCGCTCCGTCGCCTGCAGGGCGTTGGCCGGGTGAAGGCAGGACTGCTGGCAGCCGCCTTTGAACTGGCCCGGCGAGGTCTGCAGAAAGGGCTGGGCGTGCAACCCGTTGTCTCCTGTCCCGCAGACGTCGTCCCACTGCTGACCGACATCCGCGATCAACGCAAAGAGCACTTTCTCTGCCTCTACCTCAATGCACGCAATCAGGTGATTCATCAGGAAGTGATCTCCATCGGCTCCCTGTCCGCATCGATCGTGCATCCCCGTGAGGTCTTCCAGGTGGCCATCTCGCGGACGGCAGCCGGCATCATTCTGGCCCACAATCACCCTTCCGGGGACGCCACCCCAAGCCGAGAGGACATCGACCTGACAAGTCGACTTGTTGAGGCAGGGCGCATCATGGGTATCGATATCCTCGATCACATCATTATCTGTGACAACGATTTTCTCAGCCTCAAGGAACATGGACTTATGTGACGGTCCGCGGGCCTGCTTGATTCTGCCTCGTGATCGGGTATATTTGCCAACAGACGTGCTGCCGCAAACCGCACGTTTCCTCTCCCATGCAAAAAGCCAAAAACGAACATCTGCTGCCGGTTGAAATCTGGCGTATCTATCCGTATCCGGATGTGACACCACCCGAGTCTTTCCTTGTGGTGCTCAAGGGAGAAGATGGCAAGTTCGTGCCCATCTCCATTGGTTGCCCCGAGGGGCAGTATCTGGTCATGGCCATGCAGCATGTCTCGTTTCCCCGCCCTCTGACGCACAATCTGCTGCAGAATCTGCTGGAACGCGTCAAGGGAAAGGTCCATCAACTCGTCATTCATACACTGAAGGCCGAGACCTTTCACGCCTATCTCCTCATTCAGACGCAGGACGAAGTGTTCTATCTCGACTGTCGGCCGAGTGATGGCATGATCATGGCTACGCTGATGGGGGTCCCCATCTTCATGAGCCCGGAAGTGATGGCAGAGGCAGGTCGTGAGTTGAGTGGCCTTCTCGACATTGCCGAACTCGGTGAGGAACTGTCGGGTGCCGTGCAGCAGGAGGGCGAAGCACTTGACGAAGGGGACGAGACCGACGAACTGCAGACCTTGATGGAACTGCACATGACCGAGGATGGCGCATCGCTGCCATTGAGTGATGCAATCGTGACTGAAAAGGTGGGCACGCTGCCGCCAAGTCGACTGGAGACACTGCGGGCACAACTGGATCGGCTCGTTGCGGAAGAGGCATATGAAGAAGCGGCACGGATCCGCGATCAGATCAGCCATATCGAAGACACGGGTGAGTCGAACTAAGGGGAGTTCAACAACTGGCCGCGAATTCGCCCTTCAGTCTACGTGTCTGGAGGGTTTTTCTATTTGTGCCGCAACTGCCAGGCGCGCCCCGGACGCTCCGTGCGGAAGAGCTCGATGTTGCCCTCGTCGGCGAGCGTCACATAACACACACAGCCGTCTTCGCCGCCGAATGCCAGATTGGTGCACATCGTGCCGTGCAGTTCGATCTCGAGCAGGACTTCTCCGGTGGGCGACACCTTGGCGACGGTACCTTTGCCATGCCGAGTTATGTAGAGATTGCCATCGACGTCACAGCGCATGCCATCCATGCCAAAGTCCGGGAACCGGATCAGCAGACGCTTGTTGCTGATCTCGCCTCCGGCTGACAGATCATACGCCCAGACGTTGCGCTGCACGGATTCGTTTACGTAGAGGATCTTCTCATCCGGGCTGACCTCGATGCCGTTGGTCGTCCCCATGCCGCTCTCCAGCAGTGTTACGCTGCCGTCGACATCCACACGCCAGATCTGACCCGTCGATCTCTGCCAGTCCGGATCGCTGGCGAAGAGTATGTCGCTGGCGGCGATGCAGATGTCGTTGGGCTGGTGGAAGGACGGCTCGTGGGCGAAAATTTCGATGGCCCTGGTGACCAGATCCACACGCAAAATGTTGTGACCGGTGTAGTCTGCGATCAGCATGCGTCGGGCACTGTCAAAACGGATACCATTGCCAGTACTGTCCTTTGGCAACTCGAGGAAAACACTCGCCTCGCCGGCAGGTGTGACCCGACCAATCGTGTGCTGGCGTTCAAAATTTACTGCGTACAGGTTGCCTTCGTGGTCCACTCCCGGACCTTCGATCCCCGACGTGAAGCCACCGGCGGGGGTGAAAACGCGGCTGCAATACGTATCGTCGCTCATGGATCTGCCTTGTGTTGATAGGGGCGAGCCTGGTTGCATCACTACGGCCCGGCGGGTAGACTTGCCAACGAACCCACTGCCAAATGGAGGATGAGGATGCGTTACCGATTGTTGTTGTTGTGCGCCGCCACTGCCAGCATGTTTGCCGCCACCGAGGCGCGCGCCCACTGCGAGATGCCCTGTGGGATCTATGGCGACGACCTACGCTTCTCCATGCTCGACGAAGATGTTACAACCATCGAGAAGTCGATGAACAAGATCGTGGAGCTGTCGAGTGATCCCGCGGCCAACGCGAATCAGATCACACGCTGGGTGTTGAACAAGGAAAAGCACGCCGATCACCTCAGCGAAATCGTCACGCAATACTTCATGACGCAACGGATCAAGCTGCCTGACATGGCAGACGCGAAGGCGGTTGAGACCTATAAGGGCCACCTGGCGATGTTGCACAAGATGCTTGTCTATGCAATGAAGAGCAAGCAGACCACCGATCCGGCAAACACGACAGTTCTGCATGATACGATACATGAGTTCAAGGCGGCCTACGGCCAGAAGTAACAGCTTTCCCGGCAGTGCAATACGGCCCCGTTTCCGCACGTGAAACGGGGCCGTCTGTGCATCCGTGGTTCATTTTATCCGGATTTCGCGGGCAGAGCGAGACAGGATTCCGGCAATACGGATGTCGGCAGCGGTGCCCGATGGCGATGGCATGCCGGCGCCCTGCGTACTGCCGGCGACGCCAGGAGAAAAACGATCCACCGATGATGGCAGCCCTCTATGCGGGCGCCACTCACAACCAGCCAGGCAGTTCTCGGGTGAGCGGACGCTGGCGCGATCGGCGGGCCAACCCGAGCCGTCGACGCTGTCTACGGTGTCACCTGCGGCATCGCGCAGCGTGATGACATCGCCACTGTTGGTCAACCCGTTACCAATGCGCCCATCATCAACAAAAGCCCAGGGAGCCGCCGGGCTGCCGCCGCCGAAGAGCACGAGGCGCGATCCTGCGGCCAGCACCGTGCCAGATGGAAAGTGAAAGCGACCAGCATCATCGGTGTCATCATCGCCAAGAGACCAGCCGCTGATATCGACATCGTCAGCCATGATATTGAGCAACTCAATGAATTCGTCCGCATAGGTATCACGCACGCCGTCGCCATTGGCATCGCCTGCGTCCCCGGATGCGGGATCGGCGAGAATCTCGACGATGAGTACTGTCGCCGCTGCACGCCCGGGCGTCTCGATCGCCTCACTTTCTTCGATCCGTGCGTCCCGTCCCGGCGAGAACAACTCCGTTACCCCGGGGACACTATCATGCGGCAGCAGCGGGTCGTCCCCGGAACTTCGTGAGAGGCTGCGGTCATGCCCCCAATCGCTGCCATTTGCGACGCTCGCCGTATCCCTGCCTGCCGTGAGCAGCAAAACCCTGTCACCCATGTTGGCGAGGCCGTCGCCGATACGGCCGTCGTCGACGAAGGTTGGTGCCGCTATGGCTGCGGGCGTGCCACCGCCGAAAAGCACGGCGAACCCGCCCGGAGGCAGCGCCGTTGGCGGAAAGACGAATCCGTCGGCCTCCGGCGCGTCGTCATCACTGAGACGCCAGCCACCGATGTCGACGGTCTGTGGCCCACTGTTGTGCAACTCGACGAATTCGTCGGCGTAGGTCTGCCTTTCGCCATCTCCATTGGCATCCCCGGCGCTGCCCGCGGCGGGATCGGCGAGGACCTCGCTGATGAAGATGCGGACCCCGTCGGCCCGCAGTACAAGGGAAACAGTGTCGGTTGGGCTGCGCGCCTGCAATCTGCCGTGCAGCGCCCCGGGCACGACGGGCATGGCCGACACCGAAAATTCCATGGAATCCATGCCGGCGAGCCAGTGGGCGACATCGGTTACCGGGGGCGCGGGGAGTGTCAGAGACATATCCATCGGTGTCACCGCCTCGACGAGAACAGGCATGGCACCAAGGTTGTACAGCCGTACCGTAGTCAGCCGCCGGGCCCCTACAGGGACCTGCCCCAGGTCGACGGACGCCGGTCGAAAGGCAAGCTGCGCCGACAGGGGGGCGGAGAGCAGCAGAGAGAAGGCCAGAAACGCGCGCATGATCCCGCCCCTTGCAAGTGGCAGGCCAGGACTACCACAGGTCTTGTAAGTATCTGCAGGGGCTCGGCTTGTATCCATCTGGAAGGTTTGAGGGCGGTGCGGGTAGCGACGCCCGTGGAACACGACTCTGACGGCTTTTGTTCACACACCCGGGGGGGCTATATTGCCCATCGGTGCATCATCCCACCGGTTCCCGACCGGAACAGAAAGGCCCTTCATGCGCAGCAGGTCTGTGATCCTGCCGTGCTTGCTCGCTGGTGCCGTCGTTTCCAGTTCGTTTGCCCAGATCCACTTCCTTGAAGCAGCTTCCGTCGCCGGTGTTGGTGATGCCGGAGAGGGCAATGGCGCCGCCTTTGGCGATGTGAATGGGGATGGCTGGCCCGATCTGCTGGTTGCTCGTACGCTACCGGAAGAGCCGGCCCTGTTGTACCTCAATCAGCGCAACGGTCGTTTCGTCAACGGTGCCGCCTCCTGGACGGCGCCCCTGGATGTTGTGGGTGGGTTGTTCGTTGACTACGATGGCGACGGCGATCAGGACCTGTATCTGATCATCCATCAGGCGCCAAACGAACTGCAGCGCAACGACGCGGGTGTGCTTGCCGTCGTCCCGCAGCCGGAGACGTTCCGCGAGAGTGGTGTTGCTACGTCGGCATTCTTCGCCGATCTCGACGGTGACGGTGCCATCGAACTATTCTCCACGCACCGTTTCAGCCAACCCAACCAGTGGATCCATGGCCTCGGTACAGCCGACATGGCCGACCTGAGTCTGCTCGTGAGTCCTCTGCGTGCCGGGGACGATGTCTTTGGTGCTACCCCCTTCGATTTTGATGCAGACGGCGATCTTGACGTCTACGTCTCCGCCTTCTCCGGCACCAACCTGCTGCACCGAAATGACGGTACCGGACAGTTTCGCACGATCCCTGATGCAGCGGGCATGGCCAGCGCAGGAGCCAGCATTGCGGCACTGGCCGCCGATGTCGATGGCGACGGACGACTCGATCTCTATGTCGTCAACGCCATCGGCCAGTCCAATCAACTGTTCATCGGCCGTGGCTCGGGTGCGGACGCGCGGTTCCAGGACGTCACAACGGCAGCGGGCCTGGATGTCGTCGGCAATTCATCGGGGGCTGCCTGGGCCGATTTCGACAACGACGGCGATGAGGACCTGCTCGTGTCAAACGTTGCCATGCCTCTGCAGATCTATCGAAATGACGGAGATGCGTCCTTCACCGATGTCACGGCTTCTGCTGTCGACCTGTCACGGCTGCCTGAGAGTGGCACGACAGGTGTCGCCATCGATGACATCGATCGGGATGGCGATATCGATGTGTTCCTCACATCACCACGGCGCAGCGATGTTCTGCTCGTCAATGACAGTGCCGGTGGTGATTGGGTGGATATCGATCTTGACCGCGCAGGTGTGCGGCCCGGAACGCGTATCGAGACTGTCACCGACGGTCGGCGGCAGGTACGCGTGTTCACTGTGGTGTCGTCGGTCGGTACGCAACACGGGGACTTGCTGCACTTCGGGTTGGGACAGAACGCAGCTGACTCCTTGGAGATCCGCATCGTCGCGCCGGATGGAGCCCAGCGGACCATGACAACGGCGATCGGACAGGTGGTGTCACCGGGCCATGAGGCACCAGCCGTTGATATCGCTGTGGCGCGCGTGCTGTCGCCGGGACTGGCCCCAGGATGGGAGGGATTTCAACCTCGCGTGGACGTGCAGAACCGCGGGCGTCGACGCTCCGCTGCGACGTCACTCATCGTCCGTGTCATCGGTCCCGGGCGCACGTACGAACGACAACAGCCCATTGAGTCCCTGGAACCGGGGGCGAGGCAGTCGGTTTCATTCCCTGCCTGGCAACCGGATGTGCCCGGTCTCTGGGAGGTATCCTTCCGTCTGTCAGGTGAGGACGACGTGCCAGCCAACGATCTCTGGAGCCACAAGTATCACTTCCACGAATTCCGCGATGTCGCCGCAGATCTTGGTGTTGATGATGCGGGTCCGGGGTGGGCGGGTGCTTTCGCCGACTACGACAATGACGGCGATCTCGATCTCTACGTGTCGAATGGAGGCTCACTGGGCAACGGCGACAACATCCTGTATCGCAACGATCGCGATGCAGGTTTTCATGATGCTACAGCACAAGCGGGCGTAGCCGACGCCGACAACGGTACGGGTGTTGTCTTTGCTGACTTCGATCGGGACGGCGACCAGGACCTGTTCATCGCCAAGGGGGGATTCTCCAGTCTCGGGCAGCCGAACCGGATGTTCCGCAACGAAGGGGACGGATCCTTTCGCGATATTTCGGCGGAAGCCGGCGTCGATGTCAGTCGCTCGAGTTACGCGGCGGTCGTTGGTGACTACGACCTCGATGGTTATCTCGATCTGTATGTATCTCAGTTGCGCGGTCAGCAAGCAACATTCTACCACAACCGGCAGGGCACATTCGAAGATGTGACCCGCAGCAAGCAGATTCTCAGCTTCTTCCAGTTTTCCGGGGCAGCCGCTTCTTTCAGCGATTATGACAACGACGGTGACATCGACCTGTATGCAGGGGTATTCGGTGATTTCGATCGATTCTATGCTGACATCGGTGACACGGCGTACGCTGTCGCCTCCGTTGGTGCACGGGGAGAGATGGTGGGTGTCGCCCTGGGAGATTATGACGAAGACGGCGACCTCGATGTCTACACAGTCAACCAGCGGGGCAGATCGGCCCTGTACCAGAACCAGACAGAAGTTCCGGCCTTTCTTGATGTCGGCAGCGAGACAGGCACGGAGAACATGGCGTTGGGAACAGGTTGCGCTTTCGTCGACTACGACAGTGACGGCGATCTGGATCTGTTGGTAGCGAATGCCTTCTCAAACAATCTGGCGTATGTCAATCTGGGGGATGGCACGTTCCTCGATCAGGCCGAGGCTTTCGGCCTGGCGGACGCCGCGAGGGCTCGCGCCGTGCTGGTTGGTGATGTCGACAATGACGGCGATTCGGATATCTACGTCATCAACGAAGGTGCCGCCAACCGGCTCTACGCCAATGGTGGCGGTCCCAACGGCTGGCTTTCGGTGGCGACACTTGGCGTGATCAGCAATCCCGACGCGATTGGTGCCCGCATCACCGCGTGGGTGGAGGGCCGTTCTTTTCTCCGTGAAGTGAACGGCACGGCAGGCATGTCCTACAGCAGTCGTGTCACGCACTTTGGTCTGGGCTCGGCTCGTGGTGTCGACTCGCTCGTCATCAGATGGCCCGGGGGTAGCGTCGAGCGTCATGGACCGACGCCGGCCAATACGGCACTTCACCTGATGGAAGGAGGTCCGGCGACGGTCGTGGCAGAGGACGCTGCTGTTGTCCTGCCGACGACGCTCGCCCTGGCAGAAGCCTATCCGAACCCCTTCAACGCAAGTGTCGCTCTGCGCTTCGAACTGCCGGATGCCGGGCCGGTGCGGCTGGTGATCTACAATGCTCTGGGACAACGAGTACGGGCACTTGTCAGCAAACAGATGGTGGTGGCGGGAACACACCATGCGACCTGGGATGGTCGCGACGAGCAATCCAGGGAGGCTGCTTCAGGGGTCTACTATGCGCGGCTGGAGGCGTCTGAGAATCGACGCATCCGCTCGCTGGTGCTGCTGCGTTAGGCGTCCGCTACAGACGCCCGCTCAGGCTGATTCGATGCACGTCACCGAGCGCGGGAAATGACGCGTAGGCGTAGTCGAAGCGCATGCCCTTGAGATCAACGCCAGCTCCCGCTGACAGGCCCAGGGCCTCGTCCCCGTCGAGGCCTGACTGCTGCAGACTGTATCCGGGACGTAACGTCAAACCACCAACCAGGCGGATCTCGGCGCCGAAGCTGAAGTAGGGGTCATTGTCATTCGGCACGGTCACGTCAGCAGACAGCAACACCGGCAGCGGAAAGTGCGCCGGGCTGTGGCTGACACCGGCGCGCAGCAGGACCGGCAGGGAATCCTCGTACCCTTTGGTGAACCCCGAGCGCACCGAGCCAAGATTGGCAAGGGATAGACCCAGCGTCATGCCAGGGACCGGACCACGCGCCAGCAGGCCCAGATCCATGGCCCAGGCGTCGGCTGTGTAGTCATCGATGCCGGAGTAGATCCACTTGGCTGTGGCACCCAGCGTCAGGCGATGGCCCCAGACCTGTTGCGCGGCGGTGATCCCGGTGGCAACGTCAAAGGCGCCAAAAGTCCCCTCATCAGACCCATCCACACCTGTGCCCTGCAAATCGCCATAGTTGAAATAGTTGACACTGACGGCCCACATACGGGACCCGGCAGGCTGGGCGTAACTGAGGAAACCGGCTTCGGTGTCAACGAGATAGCTTGTATACGACACCGCCGCTGCACGGCCCCCGACAGCGTAGATCCCCGCCGGGTTCCAGGTGGTGGACTCGAGGTCACCGGAGATTGCCGTGAAGGCGCCTCCGAGGGCCGCCGCGCGGGCACCGACACCGACCTTGAGGAAGTTGAAGCCGGTGGTACCAGCATTGTCGTTGAGAGCGTCGACATGGGTCGCCGCCAATGTTGTGACGACAGCCAGAAGGAAACAGCGGAGGAGGCGCATGTTGGTCGTCTCCGGACGGGTCATGAGGACTGCTCCAGAACGCGTGCACCCCGCAGCAGGACCTCTTCTTCAAAAGGACGCGCCAGCAACTGCGCCCCGATGGGTAGTCCATCCGCGGCAGTGGTCACAGGCACGGATATGCCCGGGATCCCGGCGAGGTTCACGGATACAGTGTAGATATCATTCAGATACATCGTCAGCGGATCATCGACCTGCTCGCCAAGGCGGAAGGCGGTGGTTGGCGAAACCGGGCTCAAAAGCAGATCGCACTGCGTAAAGGCACGGTCAAAGTCCTGACGTATCAACGTGCGTGCCTGCTGGGCCTTGCGATAGTACGCATCGTAGTAGCCGGCGCTCAGAACATAGGTGCCAAGCATGATTCTCCGCTTCACTTCGGCGCCAAAGCCTTCGCTGCGCGAACGGTGATACATCTGCTGCAGGCCATCGGCGTCGGCCGTTCGATGGCCGAATTTCACGCCATCGTAGCGGGACAGGTTGGCCGATGCTTCGGCCATGGCGATCACGTAGTAACAGGCGACGCAATACTCGGGGTGGCCCGCTACGGGCAGTGATACATCGACCAGTTCAGCTCCCGCCAGACGCATCTGCTCTGCAGCAGCTTCGATAGCGCTCCGTATCTCTGGGTCCAGACCCTCCGCAAAGAACTCGCGTGCCAACCCCACCTTGAGACCCTCGACCCCGTCATTGAGTTTCGCCCGGTAGTCAGGAACCGGACAATCGACGGACGTCGCGTCGCGTGCATCATGCCCGGCAACCACGCCCAGCAGCAGGGCGGCGTCCTCAACATCGCGGGTCAGGGGCCCGACTTGATCGAGAGATGAAGCATATGCGATGAGGCCGTAGCGGGAGACCCGGCCGTATGTGGGTTTGAGCCCGACGACGCCGCAATAACTGGCAGGCTGACGCACCGAACCACCCGTATCCGACCCCAACGCCAGTGTCGCCTCACCAGCGGCGACGGCTGCGGCAGAGCCGCCGCTGGAGCCCCCGGGGACACGGGTTGGGTCGACTGGATTGCGGGTTGGGCCGAAGTGTGAGTTCTCGGTGGACGAGCCCATGGCGAACTCATCCATATTCGTCTTGCCCAGAAGGACGGCATCAGCCTGCAGTACCCGCGCAACTGCGGTGGCGTCGTACGGAGCCACATAGTCGGAGAGGATTGCCGAACCACATGTCGTTCGGCCGCCACGGACGCATAGAACATCCTTGATGGCCAGGGGAATACCGGCCAGAGGGCCCAGCACTTCACCCGACTGTCGGCGGCGGTCAACATCAGCGGCCACCGACAGGGCCCGCTCGGGGTCGAGGGAGATGTACGCGTTGATCTGTGCTTCCGAAGCATCGATCCGCGCAAGAATGCTGCGCGTCAGATCAACGGAAGTAAGATCACCAGCGACAAGCAGGTCCAGCGCCGCGTGGGCGGTAAGCTCCGACGGCATCGGGCCTGAAGAGCTAGCGGGTTTCGTCCTGCGCCGAGCCCGCTGCTGCTGCTGCAGGTTCGGCGACAGGCACAGCGACAGGTTCGCTGCGGGAGACCTGGCCAGGAGGGGGCGGTTGGATTGTCGGATTGGGTCGACTGTCGGTGTGCCCGGCGATGTCGACTTCCTGTTGTACATCCTTTACAGCTGTACGAAACTCGCGGATCCCCTTGCCGAGACCTTTGGCCATCTCTGGGATGCGCTTGGCACCGAAGAGAAGCAGGACGACGAGAAAGATAACGAGTAATTCCCAATGACTCGGAAACATGACGAACTCTCCGTGGTTACCTGTCGCTGCTCAATACGAGTACTTGAAGTAGTACCAGCCGACGAAAACGCCGAGCAGGGTGATGACGTTGAAGTTCAGCGTCAGAGCGAACTGAAAGGACAGGATGATCAGATTCAGCATATGCGGGCCGATGTCGTACTTGAAATAATCGAGCAGCGCCCGCTCAACGATGCTGCCGGAACCCGCGACAAAGTGCAGGATAATGCGTAGAGACTCACCGACGACACTCCCACCAATGGCGCTGATGAACAGAATCAGAACCAGATGACTGACGGGTTTGTCATGCTGCATCATCGTTCAGAGCCCGACGCGTTCGGTCATCGCCCCCAACACGCTCAGGCGTGCTGGGTCACCTCGTCACTGAACATGCCCGCTACGGCGCGACCAACGCCCGTCACGAGATAGGCCAGTACGAGGGGAAAGAAAAAATCCTTTGACGTTGTCGGATAAACGATGAGGGCAACGGCACCAATAAAGAAGACCTGCTTGCAGCGATCCCACAGGCCCCCGGAACGGAAGCTCGGCATCGAGTCGTACTCGACGCGGCTCACCATAAGGGCCGTGAGAAACATAGTCACCATCACGCCGAGTTGGGCTGCGTGCGCCGTCTCCCAGGCGTGCTCGGTAAAGACAATGAATTGACTCAGGGCGATCGCGGCGGCGGGAATCGGCAAACCCGTGAAGTAGTCACTCTTGCGACCTTCGTGGCTCATAACGTTGTAGCGCGCCAGGCGGAATGCGCCACCCAGCAGGAATATGAAGGCCAGAGTCGCGCCCCAGGCGGAACTCAGCAGGCTGTGGTAGAGCATGAAGGCCGGCACGACACCGAATGTGCAGACGTCGGCGAGGGAATCGAATTCGATGCCGAAGGCTGAATCGCGGCCCATGAGGCGGGCGATACGTCCATCCATGTTGTCCAGCGCGGCACCCAGGACGATCAACCAGGCGGCAGGCACGTATCTGCCCTCGGCGATATAGCGCAGTGCCAGGAAGCCGCACAGCATATTGCCTATTGTGAACAGGTTTGGAATGATGGCGCGGTTGATGTGGATCACGAAACAACTCCCATCATGGTCTCACCCGCCCGTATGCGGTCGTCGATCGCAGCAGGCACACTGCTGAGATCGAAGGATGAGGTCGAACCACTACCACCAAACAGGTTCGACCAAGAAACACTGCTCAATTCCAGCTTGGGCCAACAGGGCGCTCGGCGACGCGCAACTCCAAAGTCTGCTTTTTGCCCCGGCGAACCACTTTAAACTCACATTCCTGCTCGACCCGCAAGCCCTGTAGCAGGCTCCAGGCTTCCGTGGCAGACGTCACCGACTCGCCATTTACCGCCAGAATCACGTCACCGCGCCCCAATCCGGCTTGATCCGCAGGGCTGTCCATCGTCACTCGGACGACCACGGCCCCGTCTGTGCCGTCCAGTTCGAGATAGTCCGCCAGACGCGGCGTCAGATCCTGCAGATCGGCGATTCCGTGCCAGGGTATACGCACGCGACCATGGGTGCGTATCTCGTCGATAAATCTGCGCGCCGCATCCACAGGAATAGCAAAACCAATGCCAATCGATCCGAGGCTGTATTCGCCACCCGTATAGATGAAGCTGTTGATACCGACAACTTCACCCAGGGCGTTCACCAGAGGACCGCCGCTGTTCCCGGGGTTGATCGCGGCGTCGGTCTGAATCATGTCGCGGTAGAAATAGTCCCCTTGACGCTCAGGAAAATCTCGGTCTATCGCACTTATAACACCGATACTTACGGTTGGTCCGAGGTCGAAGGGGTTGCCAATGGCGATGGCCCACTCTCCGACGAGAATATCGCCCGATTGGGAAAGGGGCGCAACCGGAAGCCCCTCTCCGTCAATCTGCAGAACGGCCAGATCTACGGACTCGTCCTTGTGGGACGCTCGAGCCTCAAAAATGCGCCCGTCCGGCAGAGAGACCTCGACGCGGACGATCTGGCCCTGGCCAAGCACGTGCGCGTTGGTCAGGACCGTGCCACTGGAGTCGATAAGAAATCCGGAGCCCCCGGATACGCGATCCCGTTCCGTGCTGTAATAGCGCTGGCCAAAGGGAGAACCACGGAAGAATTGCTCCAGGAACGGGTCCTGATAGCGATAGAGAATACGCTCCCGGTGCACGACATGGATGCTGACGACGGCGGGCTGGACACGTTCCACGGCACGCACGACGGCGTTTCGTCGCGTGCCATCGATGGTGTCGTCGCTTTCTGCGCTGTCCGGAGCCAGCACCAGGGCAGCAAAGAGCGCCGTGACAAGGTATTGGCAGCATCTGGATCGTTGATAAGTCATTGGTGTTCCAATATGTAACTCTCCTTCGACCCGTTCAAGCCTGCCGCTCCCCGGAACGACCACCAAAACACTCGTCGTAGTTGACGTAGAGCATACAGAGCCCGCAGGACGGAGCGGTCTGTCCTGCCTGAGATCGGTCCGCGGCAGCCGCAAGGAGTCGGCCGAAACCCTCTACAGGCAGCTTGCCGAGGCCGACATCGACAAGCGTGCCAACGAGGACGCGGACCATGTGTCGCAGAAAACGGTTGGCTGTGACCTCGAAAACCAGTTCCCGGCCTTGAAGCCGCCACTCTGCGTCATCGATTCGACATTCGAAATGGTCCGGCGGAGGCAAGGCCTTGCAGAAGGCTCGAAAATCGAGCACCCCCGTCAGGTAGCGCGTGGCAGCCACCATCAACTCGAGATCGAGTGGTCGTCGCATCGTCCACACGCGATGACGGTCCAGGGGGCTGTCACGGGTTGCGATGCGGTAGCGATAGCGTTTGCCGCGAGCGCTGAAGCGTGCGTGGAAGCTGCTGTCAACGTCGCGAACAGCCGATACCGCGACATCCGGTGGCAACAGAGCGTTGACGCCTCGGAGAATCTGTTCCACACCGAGCCCGTTGTCCGTATGGATGTGGGCGACCTGGCCGAGAGCATGGGTGCCGGCGTCCGTTCGCCCCGAACCAACGGGTGTCACCTCGTCCTGCAGCAACCGCCTCAGGGCCTGCTGCAACTCCCCTTGAACGGTGCGTCCTGAGGCCTGCACCTGCCAGCCGACAAACCCGGTGCCATCATACTCCAGATCGAGACGAAGGGTCCTCGGCTCACTCATGGCTGCAGGCCCACGCCCGTGGCCGAAATCCACCACATGGCGCCACAGCCACAGACACAGACAAATGTTGCCAGCGCGTCCGCGCGCCTGTATGCCAGCTGCCGATACTGCGTTCGGCCTTCACCACCCCGGTAACCACGGGCCTCCATGGCAATGGCGAGACGGTCGGCACGGGCGAATGCAGAAAGAAACAGCGGCACCAGGAGCGGCACGAGTTTGCGGGCCCTGGCCACCGGATGGCCGCCGAACTCAGCGCCCCGAGCCATCTGCGCCTTCTGCAGCCGCTCCGCCTCTTCCGCCAGGACGGGGATAAAGCGCAGGGCGATGGAGATCATCATGGCCAGCTCGTGGGCCGGCACACCGATCCGTCGGAAGGGCCGCAACAACCGCTCGATGCCATCCGTCAGTTCCAGCGGTGACGTCGTCAGCGTCAGCAATGATGCGGCCGTAACGACAGCGCCCAGTCGCAGGGTGAAAATGGCGGCTGCCTGCAGGCCTTCGTGGGTGACATCGAGATCTAGCCAGGGGACATGCCAGAGCAGGTGCCCCGGCGTCATGAGAGCATGCAGAGATGCCGTCATGAGCAGCAGCCAGAGGAACGAACGCAGATTTCTCAGCAGCAGACCCGCAGGCAAGCGAGAAAGGCTGGCAGTGGCCAGGATGAAGAGGCAGAATGCCACCACGGGTGCCACGCCGTGCGAAGCCAGGGCGGCGCTCATCCACAGCACCACGACAAGAAGCTTGGTTCGCGGGTCCAGGCGGTGCAGAATCGAGGTCCCGGCGACATACTTGCCGAGAGCGATATCGCCGAGAATCGGCATGGGTCAATCGGTCAAGGGATGTAAGAGCCGGTGAGCAGTTCGTAGAGCCAATGGGCCGGCGGGAAGATCAGGCGCGACATCGGGTGCCAACCGGTCACGGCGCCAACGACAATGAGTCCCATCAGGGCCCAGGAAAACATCCCCGCATGGCGCGCGTAAGGCTCGGCCAGGGGCCTCGGCAGCAGGCCCATCAGAACCTTCGAGCCATCGAGTGGCGGGATGGGAAGGAGGTTGAAGAACGCCAGCAGCAGGCTCAGAAGGACAAGGGCCTGCAACCCCAGATACACCAGAATGCCCGTCTCTGTCGCCAGCAATGAGGCACCCGTCAGACGCAAGCCGATCCCGACGACGACTGCTGTCGCCACGTTGATTGCTGGTCCTGCAGCGGCGATGAACAGCATGTCACGTTTGGGATTGGCGAGGTAGCGTGTGTCCACGGGTACCGGCCGTCCCCAACCGAAATGCATGGTCACAAGCAACACCGTACCCACCAGATCCAGGTGTGACAGCGGGTTCAGCGTTACCCGCCCCAGAGCTCGGGCGGTGGGATCGCCCAACCGATCGGCTACATAGGCGTGGGCAAACTCATGCACCGTAAGGGCGATGACCACTGCTGGAAACCAGAGGAGAAACTCTTGAAAAACAGGGGACATGGAGCCAGCCTCAGGCGCGCGGGTGATAGGCCCGGTGCAACGCCTGCAAGCGCGCATCATCAGCCCGGGTGTAGATGGAGGTCGTGGAAATATCGGCGTGTCCCAGAAGGTGCTGCACGTCACGGAGGTCGAAGCCACCCGCCAGCAGATGGGCAGCGAACGTGTGTCGCAGGGTCTGTGGATTCACGGCTCGAGAGATCCCTGCTGTATCGGCTGCGCCACGAATGATCTTCCACACACCCATACGCGACAAGGCCCGTCCCTGAGCGTTGACGAAGAAAGGCGCATCCACCGCAGTTCGAGCCAGGGACGGACGACCAAACCGGGCGTACTGGTGGGCGGCGTCGATGGCGGATGCTCCCAACGGCACGACTCGCTCACGGGCGCCCCGCCCGTGAACCCGGATCAGCGTGTGGTCCAGCAGCAGATCCGTTTCGTGCAGGGCGGTCAACTCAGAGACACGCAGACCGGCCGCGTACAGGATCTCCAGAATGGCTCGATCACGCATGGTAAGAGGATCCTCGCCGCGAACGGCGTCGATCAGGCGGCGTGCTTCTTCCACACTCAGGGGATCCGGCTCGCGGCGAGCAACACGCTGAGGCGTCAGTCCGATTGTCGGATCGATCGGGCAGCTGCCTGCGAGCCGCAGATGCTCGTGCAGGCGTCGCACGGAAGACAGACTGCGGGCCATGGTTGCGGCGCTCCGGCCGCAGTCGCGCAACTCCGTCAGATGGCCGGTTACCGTGGCCGGTGTAATGTCCTCTGGGGTGTCGATGCCCATTCTTGCGCACGATTCCACATAGCGTTCCAGGTCGCGACCATAGGCCGACAGAGTACTGGCCGACAAGGTTCCGGCGCACTCAAGGGCGTCGAGGAACGCGCGGAGGGTGTTCTGCAGGGGAGACGGTTGGGGAATGATGGCTAGGTCGGCGGGGTTTCGACTTTGACACGGTCGTTGTCCACCGTCACACCCTCATGCAGAAGCAGGGCTCTTTTCCAGTGTGGACCGGCAGAGTAGCCCGTGAGCGCCCCCGTTGAGGCGACGACCCGATGGCACGGGAAGATGATGGGCAAGGGGTTCTGTGCGGCGGCATTGCCGACATTTCGGGCGCGACCGAGTGGCAGGCTCAGGCGCAGAGCCAGCTCCCCATAGGTTTCATACTGGCCATAGGGAATCTCGCGCAACGCGCCCCAGACCGTGCGCTGAAAGTCGGTGCCGATACCGGGCGGCAAATCGATACTGAACTCCGTGGGCTTGCCCATGAAGTAGCGCATGAACTTGGTGATCAGCTCCTGGCCTTCGGGGTGCGGCGGCAGGAAACGGCGAACCGTAACGCGGCGCTCCTCGGGGTCGTACGGGCCAATAACGACGTTGATGACTGTCTCATCATGCCAGCAGATTCGCACGGTGCCAAATTGGGTTACCAAATCCGTGGAAGCGGTGAGGGTATTGTTGACCTCAGCGTAGAACTTCGGCCGAAAGAATGCGCCCCCGACCCCCCCTTTGTCACTCATGGGGTTCGCCCTGTTCGGTGCTCTCAGGTTGCAGACGGCTCTTCAGTTCCTGCGCCAGTTTGTGGCTGAAGCCTTTGACCCCGGCAATCTCCTCCACTTCGGCCTGCTGCAGACGGCGCATGGAACCGAACTCCTGTAGCAGGGCCTGCCGGCGCTTGGGTCCAATGCCGGGGATCTCATCAAGTCCGGATGACAGTGTGCGCTTGCCACGCAGTTTTCGGTGATAGCTGACAGCGAATCGATGGGCCTCGTCACGCAGCACCTGCAGCATACGCAGACTCGCCGAAGCGCGGGGCAGGATCAATGGCTGCGACTCATTGGGTTGGAAGATTTCCTCCAGCCGTTTTGCCAGGCCGACCACAGGGACACCGTCAATGCCCAGTTCAGACAGAGCCGCCAGGGCACTGGAGAGTTGTCCCTTGCCACCGTCGATCATCAGTAAATCCGGATAATTCTCGCCACGCTCCCGCAGGCCCCGGAATCTGCGAGTTACCACTTCGAAAATACTGGCGAAGTCGTCCGGTGCTCCGTCGCTGCTCTGTACGCGAAAATGGCGGTACTCGCTGCGGCGGGGTTTGCCATCGATCATGACCACGAGAGAGCCCACGGTGTCAGAGCCCTGGAAATTGGAGATGTCCACTCCCTCGATCCGCCGGGGCAGTTCGTTGAGAGCCAGATCGCGTTGCAGCGAGATCACCGATTGCGGCACCCGATCACTCTGGGCATCCCGTTTCAGGCGTCTCTCCTCCATCAGGTGTCGGGCGTTCAGATCGGCCATATCCTGCGCGTGCGCCTTTACCCCACGCTGATAGGCGGCGACCTCGACACGGCTGTATTCGGATTTCCCCGACAGCCATCCGGCGATGTCTTCCGCGTCCGGCAGTTCCTGGCTGACGTGGATCTCTCGGGGCACAAAGTCGGTGTGCAGGTAGAACTGACGCAGGAAAGCGGAGAGAATTTCGGCGTCCGTCGATTCCATGACACCGCCGAGAAAATGGTGCTTCTCACCCACAAGGCGACCTTCACGGATCTCAAGGACCGTACAGCAAGCCTCGTCGTCGTGGCGCGCAAGACCGATCACATCTCGCACCACATTCTCATCCAGCATCATCGCCTGGTGGGAGCGATAGTGCTCCAGCGCACGGATCTGATCGCGATGACGGGCAGCCTGTTCGAAACGCTGATCACCGGCGGCCTGCTCCATGCGTGTTTTCAATTCACGAATGACGCCGGATTTGTCCCCTTTGAGGAAACGCACCGCCTGCGAGACCGTATCGCGGTACTGCTCCGCACTCACGAGGTCCTCGCACGGCCCCTCACAGCGGCGAATCTGGAACTCCATGCACAACTTGACCTTGGCGTCCGGGAGGTCGTAACGGCAACTGCGCACGGGAAAGATCTTGTGCATGACATCAAGC
This sequence comes from uncultured Gemmatimonadaceae bacterium, assembly GCA_937919035.1. GTDB lineage: Bacteria > Latescibacterota > UBA2968 > UBA8231 > UBA8231 > UBA8231. The sequence continues at coordinate 1,611 of CALFPI010000609.1, read as the reverse complement.
ATCATGCGCATCTGCCGGGCGTTGCTGTACGGTCCCAGATACCGAGAGCCATCCGCCTCGGTGTCACGCGTCCACACGATCCGCGGGTAGGGCTCGTCGGTGATACGAATGAAGGGGTACTTCTTGTCATCTTTGAGATTGATGTTGTAGCGCGGTCGATGCGCTTTTATCTGGATGGCTTCCAGGATCAGGGCTTCCTGCTCGGTCTCCGTGACGATGCAGTCAACATCGTGCACGCGGGCCACCATCAATTCGATCCGTGGCCCTCGCTCTGCGACACCCGCCTTCTGGAAGTATGACCGCACCCTGTTGCGCAGGTTCTTAGCTTTGCCCACGTAGAGAATCTTCCCTGTTGCGTCACGCATCCGATACACGCCGGGCTTGTTCGGCAGGACATCGAGGGTGAGGCGCAGCGGGCTTTCGGGCAATTCGGTCACTCGGACTCCGGGCGAGAAGGCTTTCCAGCGAGTTGATCGGCAGTCCTGCGTTACGCACCGTAATTCGATAGTTTACCGCAGGATACACGAAGATAGGAACACCCTGGATCATACGTCCACCAGCGACTCGAGCCATTCTGCATCCGGTGACAGGGGTCACTGGTTCAGACGGACCGTTGAGATACATTGTCGAAGCGAGCTGTGGCTAGCACCGATGCACCGTCCCTCTCTATTCAAGGCACGAGCCCGAGCCAAAGGTCACAAGGTCATGTCAACAAGAGCCATGCTGTTCGTTCTCATCGCAGTATTCTCTGCACCGGCCGTCTTCGGTCAAACGGATCCGTGTGACACGAATTCCGATGGCATTGTGGACGCCTTCGAACTTGGTCAGTGTGGGGGAGACCCGGGTGCCGATCCGTGTGATACGAACCTGGATGGCATTGTGGACGCGTTCGAGTCTGACCAGTGCGGCGGTGAGCCCGTAGATCCTGGCGTGAATGTGCCATCCTACGACGAATGGTTGGCCAGTGCCGAGGCGACGGACGTTGATCTAGATGGCGCCATCACTGTCGCGGATTGGGAACAGTTCTACGGATTGCCACCGGGCGAGCCTACGATCAAGCCCCTGGATGAATGGCTCGTTGGCCCCGACGCCACGGATCTCAACGGTGACGGCACGATCGACAGTATCGACTACGAGATATTCTTCGGTGTACCCACAGGGCTGCCATCCTTCGAAGACTGGCTCGCAAGTGCCGACGCGCAGGATGCCAATGGCGATGGTCATATCGACGCCTTTGACTACGAGCTGTTCTACGGCCTGCCCCCCGGAAAGCCGAGTTATGAAGACTGGGCTGCCAGTGGCGAGGCTTTCGACGCCGATGGTGACGGCGGCATCACACCGAATGACTACGATATCTTCTTTGCCAGCCCGCCGGTGACGCTGGAGGAGTGGCTCGCCGGTCCGGATGCGCACGATGCAAACGCTGATGGCCTCATCGATGGCGCCGACTACGATCTGATGTTCGGCTTTGGTCCGGGGATCAGTCTGGAGGAGTGGCTCGCCGGTCCGGACGCACACGATGCAAACGCTGATGGTGTCATCGATGTCGCCGACTTCGATCTGGTTTTCGGCTTTGGTCCGGGGATCAGTCTGGAGGAGTGGCTCGCCGGT
>CALFPI010000608.1 GCA_937919035.1 uncultured Gemmatimonadaceae bacterium | reverse complement strand
TCGCTGTCGCACCCAGGCAAACAGCACCAACAGGCCCGCCAGTGTGAGAAACCCCCCTGGGGGCAGCACCATGATCGCCCACGGCTCGAAGCTGTCGCCAAGCAACGGCACACCCAGCAGCGATCCCATACCAAGGATCTCGCGGATGGCACCGATCATACACAGCGCCAGGGCAAACCCTCCCCCCATGCCGGCGGCATCGGCCAGCGCCAGACCCACGGGCTGACGCGAAGCGAACGCCTCCTGACGACCGAGGATGAGGCAGTTGACGACGATGAGCGAGATGAAGGCACCAAGTTGTTTATGCGCCACAGGCATGTAGGCTGCCAACAGGAAATCCACCACCGTCACATAGGTGGCGATGACGATGATGTAGATCGAGATCCGCACCGGACGTGGTACGGCGCGGCGCAGCAGCGATACGAGCAGACTGGATCCCATCAACACAAAGGCTGTTGCGCCCCCCATGACGAGAGCATTCGTCAACGTATTGGTCACTGCCATCGCCGGACAGAGCCCGAGGACGGCAACAAACACCGGATTCTCGCGCCAGAGTCCCTTGCTGAACTCGACACTTGCGTAGCGCTGATCACCCGTGGCCATCAGGGCGCCCCCTCGATGAGGAGGGTGGCATCTATCTCGGCGCGCCAGCGCTGCAGTCCCCGGTTGAGAATGGCGACAACCGCCTCCGAAGAGATCGTTGCACCGGTGATGCAGTCGACCTCGTGTGCTGCCGTCTTGTCCCCCTTCTTCACCGGCACGATCGGCGGATCCACGGCCAGCTCGGTAAAGTTGGCCCGAAAATGTGGATCCGTGGCAATACGATCTCCGAGCCCGGGTGTTTCGCGACTCTCAAGTACTTCCATACCGATGATCCGTTGACGGGCCGGGTCGTAGCCGAAGAGCAGTCCAACGCGATCCATGTAGCCCGGGCCATCCGCAGGGATCGCGTAGCCCACCAGGTTCCCCGCAGCGTCGCGCCCGGCGAACACGACCTGGCCATCATCGGCGCTCGTCAGGGCCGGCTCGATGCGCACCGTGCCGGGCAACACCCGGGTCACGGCGGCGGCGAGCGCCTCGCGATGATTCTGCTCGATCCGTGGCGCCGTTGCCAGGTAGGCCCAGACGAGGATCAGCCCCGAGAGCAGTCCCGCAACCGCAAGCGAGCCCGCTAGGCGCAGGGTCGAGGTGTGGGCCGTCGCCGGCGTTGCCGTGGTCACGTGGACCTCATGCCCGTGCCGAAGGTGCGCGGCTGCGTCAGGCGGTTGATCAATGGAGTCACGGCGTTCATCAGCAGAATCGCGTACATGACGCCTTCCGCCAGTCCCCCCCACGTGCGGATCAGCACGACGAGGAAACCGACGCCGACGCCGAAAATCCACATGCCCCGCGGCGTCAGGGGTGTCGTCACCGGATCGGTCACCATGTAGACGGCACCGAGCAGCAACCCGCCTGAGCTCAGGGTGAACAACGGTCCCGGCGCTACGCCACCCCACAGTTGCAGCACGCCGCTGAACAGCGCCGCCGTCAGCAGCGTCGCAACGGGCAGGCGCCAGTCGAAGACGCGGCGCAGTCCCAGCCACAGACCACACAGTATCAGCACCAATGCCGAAGTCTCCCCCAGCGAACCAGCCGTGCCACCAAATATGAGACTCTCAGGGGCGACGAGTTGCCCGGCAAACTTGGCCAGACCCAGCGGTGTTGCTGTCGTCGTGGCATCCGTCGCAGCCCGCATGAAAGGAGGCGCCAGTACCGATGGTGCCAGCGTCCAGAAGCCCTGCTGCGGCGCCGTCCACGTTGTCAGTGCCAGGGGAAAGGCTGCCTGCAGGAAGGCTCGGCCCACGAGAGCGGGGTTGAACAGGTTGAAGCCCAGCCCACCCCAAACGGCCTTACCGAGGATGATGGCGACGACGCCACCAAGCAGGGCCATCCACACGGGCGTCGACGGTGGCAGACAGAGACCCAGCAGAATGCCACTGAGTGCGGCGCTGCCATCACCGAGACGTGTTGAACCTTTCCCGGAGCCCCGTGTCAGCAGCCACTCTGTGCCCATCGTCGCCGTCGTCGTCGCCGCAATCAGCAACAGGGCGGCGGCGCCAAAGTAGTAGGCGGCCGTGGCCACAACGGGGATGAGGGTCACCAGCACCTCCCACATCAGCCGCCGTGTGCCCAGCCCACTGCTCACCCTGGGCGCGGGAGCAATCTCCAGGTACGGCATGGACGGGCTCATCGGGCAGCCTTCTGCGCGCGGACGGCTGCCTTGCCGAGGCGCATGAGATGCACCAGTGGGATGTTCGACGGGCACACGTAGGAACAACTGGCGCACTCCATGCAGTCCATCATGTGGTGCGTCGCCAGCACGTCCGCCGCCTGCGCCCGCGCCAGCAGGGCCAGGCGCGACGGATTGAGAAACACCGGGCACGCCGCCAGGCAGCGACCGCAGCGAATGCACGGTTCTTCCTCTACCTGGGCGACGGGATCGGTAAAGGCAAGAATGCCGGAGATGCCCTTGAGTACGGGTATGTCGAGTGCCTTCTGCGCCGCCCCCATCATCGGGCCACCGAGGATGACCTGACGGGTCTCCGGTCGCAACCCACCACAATGATCGAGGACCTGTTGCACCAGTGTGCCCAGAGGCACCATCAGGTTTGCCGGCCGACGCACGGCATTGCCGGCGACGGTCAACACCCGCTCGATCATGGGTTTGCCCGTAGCTGCCAGATCCGCCAGTGCTGCCGCCGTGCCGACGTTGTTGACCACCACCTCGAGGTCGATGGGCAGTTTGCCGCTGGGCACCTCGCGGTGCAGAATGGCATCGATCAGCATCTTTTCGGCGCCCTGCGGGTATTTCACCTCCAGGCGGATGACGTCGATATCGCCCCCGTCGACAGCTGCTGCTGTGAGCGCCGCAGCTGCATCCTCCTTGTTGCGCTCCACACCGATGTAGCCGCGTTCGGCGCCGACCTGGCGCATGAGGATGCGCAGCCCGGTGATGACGGCGTCGGCGCGCTCGAGCATGAGACGATGGTCACACGTGAGATACGGTTCGCACTCGCAACCATTGAGAATAACAAAGCGCGCCTTCTTGCCCTCGGGCACTTCCAGCTTGACATGGCTGGGAAAGGCGGCGCCACCCATGCCCACCAGACCGGCTCGTTGCACGCGCTCGATGAGCTCTTTGGGTGTCGTTTCCGCCGTCGGTCGATCGGCGTCGATCTCCAGCCGCTGGCTGGCGAATGGATCGATCCGAACGATGATGGCCGGTGATGGCACACCGCGCGAATGCGGCCGCACCTCGATGGCGGCCACCGTGCCGGTCACCGGTGCATGCAGAGCGGTGGAGATGTAGCCATCGGGAGCGGCGATCATCTCTCCACGGCGCACTTTCTGCCCCACCACGACCAGCGGCCGCGAGGGGGCCCCCGTGTGTTGCGACAGGGGCAGTACATATTCATCAACAAAGGGCATACGCTCGATCGGCAGCGTTGCCGTGTCTTTGTGCTCCGCCGGATGAATGCCATGGCGAAAGGTCTGCGCTCGCGACAGCATGGCTCGCAGACCCATGGCTGTCAACGGCCCTGCCGGTAACCGGCCAGCTGCAGCAGACGGTCCCGCAGCCTTGAGCGATAGATTACCAGGCGCCCGGCTTCGGCCTGCTGCAGGTGGTGCTCGAGTTCCGCCTGTTGTGCGGCCCCTTCGGCCTCACTCTCGACGCCGGGCGTTGCCGTTGCCGGCACTGTTGTTACTTCCGCGAGAGGCGCCGCAGCACCGACCAGTTCCTGCAGCAACGCCCATCGTGTCAGGGCTTCCGCCGCACCGGACAGCAGCTGTCCGGGACGGACTGTGTGTGCAGCACCATCGATTTCAAGGCGCACCGGGTGTTCGCTGCGGGCCCCGTCATCGGCCGCCAGCCAGGCGGTGAGATCCACCGTGGTGCCGTCGGTTCCACCGCCGGCCGGCCCATCCATCTGCCCATCCATCTGCCAACGGGACTCGCCCAGTGCCCAGTGCAGGGGCGTCTGCAATGCGCCCGAGATCTCGTCGGCGACACACAGTTGGTCGCGGGCCGGATTGCCCGCGAGACTCATTCTTGTACCGAACAACCCCGACGCCTGTGGATCGTAGTGCAGCAGGGGTGCCATGCGCGTGCGCACCCCGGCAGCGGCACGAGCCACGGTGCTGTCGGTGGTGAAGCCATGCTGGCGCGGGCTCGGTGCGTAGACCTGCACGATGGCGCCTCCATGTGCCGCAAGGGCGGCACTGACGCCGGTAAAGAGGTGTTCGGGGTAGGCCACCGAACTCGACAGGACGTGGGCGTTACGGTGCGCCAGTGCCAGCGGCAGCAGGTCGGCACTGCCGGCACAATCCAGACCATCGAGCACGAGAACCAGCAACTGCAGGTCGCCGCGAAGCGCTTCATCGAGGTGGGCGGTGAGCGCCGGCAACCCGGCGGCCGTTGTCAGCAGCACCACCAGCGGACACAAGCCTCGTTCCTCCGCCGCCAGCGGGATATCGACTTCGGTCGTGGCGTCCAGCAGGTGGCGGATCCGACGAAGGGCCAGGGCTTCGGCCTGGCGGGATACCTGCAGCGCCCGCGCGGCACCGGTGGCAATACGCGCTGCGTCGGCACCATCACCCACTGCAAGAGGCACACTGAAGGGATTGCGCCCGAGGTCGGTCGCCCATTCCAGCCCGGGTTGGCGGTCGACGACAAGCTCAAAGCGGGAGCGCCCCTCGCCACCGGCCGCCTGCAACACGCGTGACTGCAGCGCTTCGACCCAGGTGGCACCCTCGGTGAGGGCCCGTACTCGGGGCACATCGAGGGAGCCGCTGGAACTGCCACCGGCCTCTAGGCGGTTCAGCACTTCGGCGAGGGACACGGCGGCGCCGTCACCCTGGCGCAGGGCGGCGTTCACCGCGCCCAGGTCCGTTGCCGCCACGGTGCCCGACAGGGCGGCGCCGACAGCGCTGCGCAGTTGCTCGGCCAGTTCCTGCAACTGAGCGGAAAAGGTGATCCAGCGGCGCTGCTTGTCGTACTCGATGATGGCCGCCACCTGGCGCACCGCCAGACGGGCGCCGGAGCCCGGTTCAGCGCCATCACCACCGGCGACGGAACTCATGCTGTGACGCGACATGAGGACCGCCCCGAGAGGACCGATCCGTACATCTGCCGCCGCTGCGGCAATCGTGACGCCACTTGTGTCAGGCAAAGCTTCACGCAGGCGCCAGGCGTCACGCATCACGTCAAGACGCTCCGCGGTCTGCGTCACCTGCCCCAGAGCCCCTTCCGGGCAGACCGCGCCACAGACGCCGCATCCCTGACAGGCCTGCGGCGAGACGGTGAGCACGAGCAGCTGTCCGTTGCCCCGCTGCTGCGTGTGTGCTTCGTGGAACAACGCTTCCGTCACCACCGGCTTGAGCAGGGCCACCTGCGCCACCAGGGCCTGGAACAATCGGCGCAAAGTCTGCCGCGCCTGCTCCTGGTCATTCTCCGGATCTGGACCCTCCGGTTTGAGACCCTCCAGTTTGAGCCGCGGCAGGACCCACTCGCAGGCCGCCGACAGCTCTGCACGCGTCAACGCCGTCGCCGAGGCCTTGGCCATCTCACCATCAATGCGAGTGGCGACCTGACGCAGACTGCGTCGCAGGACACTCCAGGCCGGGTCCGCAGGTCCCTCCTCGGCGTCGGCAGCCTGTTGGGCTGCGGCTTCCAGCAACACCTGCGTCGGCAGTGCCACCGATGCCAGGGCGGAGTCGGGGCAACTGGTCCAGCAGCGTCCGCAGCCGTTGCAGGCTTCCGCCGTCAGCAGCGGCACGCGCTCGCGATGCCCGCCCATGTCGTAGAACGCGGCGGTGCAAGCGGGCACCGCACCCAGCGCCAGATGCGGATCCGGCACGGGGGAGCCCCGATCCTCGCCGTGCTGGCGCGGCTGTTCGAACTCGCCCCAGAAGCGGGAGACACTGTCGAAGGTCGTGGCGGCATTGCTCCAGCGCTGCAGCAGTTGTGGCACCTGGGGTTCACGTGCCGGCGTGGGTGGCTCGGGCAACGCCTGCCAGTCCACTTCGCCCGGCAACGTTGCTGTGTTGCCCGACAGCTCTGGCAGTTTGCTGATGAGGTCCACGAAGGGGCTCGCTGCAACG
>CALFPI010000607.1 GCA_937919035.1 uncultured Gemmatimonadaceae bacterium | reverse complement strand
ACTGCACAAACGTTCACCTATGACAACGTTTGCGCATGGACCTCGCCTGCTTCCATATCCCCCACTTTGCTGCCTGGGCCCTGGCCCAGCGCTGGCATGATGACGATCCCCAAAAAGGGGATGACGATCCCAAAAATGGGGCTGATACTGCCATAGCCGCCTGCGCCCATGGCCGGGTGCTGGCCTGCACACCGGCCTTGCGCAGCACCATTGCCATTGGTGACCCGGTGGATCGGGCCCGTCGCCTGGCGCCACAGGCGCAGTTTCTGTTGCGCGACCCGGCAGTGGAAAAGGCCTTGTGGGATCACGTTCTCTTCCGCCTGTACGATCTCACGCCCCAGGTCCAGCCCATCCCTGATCCCCTCGCCTCCAGCCTGCGACCAGGCCGGCGCAAACACAGCGGCTCCGGTTGTCTGTACGAAGCACCCGCAACAGGGATCTGGGACAACGGCGCCTGGGCAATGCTGCAGGGCCCCGACCACAGTCGATTGCCAACTCTTGCCGCTGATATGGGGGCCTGCGTCGGCATCTCCTCGGCCCGCTCCTGGGCACTGCTGGCCGCAGCCTACAGCCATGCTGGAACGTCCGGTTCGAAAACCGGCTTGTCCGGTTCGAAAACCGGCTTGTCCGGTTCGAAAACCGGCTTGTCCGGTTCGAAGACCAGCTTGTCTGGTTCGAAGACCAGCTTGTCTGGTTCGAAAACCGGCTCAACGTCCGTCCCCACCCACATGATCCCCGCCTTTCTGCGTCAGGCGCCAGTGGCCCTGCTCGAAACGCTGCGCTTCGATCCGGACCTGATCGAACGTCTCGGTCTGTTCGGCATGCGCGCCATACATCACGCCATTCACCTCACCCGCCGGCAACTGCAGGCCCAGTTCGGCCAGGAGGGGGTGCGCCTCTTCGACTTGCTGCATCCCTCCAACACCGAACCACCTGTCACCCACTTCGATCCCTGCGTGCTGAGCACCTCCCACGATTTCGACTGGCCCGTTTTTGAGCCCGGCGAACTGCAGCCCGTACTCCATCATCTGCTGGCGCAGTTGCTCACGCGCCTCGACGGTCGATGTGCCCGTCACCTCGAGATCTCCCTGCACGGTCGCCGGGCCCACGATCGTACCGCCAGCCGCATCCTCAAGGAGCCGACGGCACATTTTGATGTGCTGCGCAACGCCGCCGACACCCTGCTGCATCTGGCGCTGACGGGCAACACCGCCGGCACTCGGCAGGTACCCGCCGGCCGCAGCGTCAACCGCCTGAGCATCACCTGCAGCGGCCTCACCGAACTCCCCGGTCAGCAGAGCCAGCTCTTTGCCCAACGTACTGCGCTGTTGCCGGCACTGGTGCGTTCCATGGAATCACGTTTCCCCGGAAAACTCACGCGCCCCGTGCGCGCCCATGCAGATCCCTTCTTCCCCGAGGAGGAGTACCGCTTCGAACCAGTGGCCCGGTGATTTACGGCCCACGCAACTTGCGTGAATGTCATCACGATTGAATGTCACCATGAATGAATGTCACCATGAAATCGTACCACGAACCGATCGATGTCGCAGTTGGCGACGATGGCCTGCCACGTACGTGGCGTTGGCGCAAATCCGTCTGGCGTGTGTTGCGCATCCTCGACCGTTGGGTGTTGCAATCGCGCTGGTGGACGAGCGAGTGTGCTGAAAAGCGTGCCTACCTGCTCGTCGAGGCCGTGCCTGAAACACGTGCCGAATCGTGCAGCTGTGCCGTGGAAATTTATCTGAAGGGGGATGGTGATGCCTGGATTCTGGCACGCATCCTCCACTGACGCCACGCGTCTTTTCATGTTCGTACACCTGCATACCCGCAGCTGGTTCAGCTTTCGTGCGGGTGGCTCGGGCCCGGTCGATCTTGTGCAGCGTGCCGCCCACCTTGGACAACCGGCACTGGCCCTCACGGACCGTCATGGCGTCTACGGCACCGTGCGCTTCCACAAGGCTTGTCGCGACGCGGGTGTTCATGCCGTACTCGGCGCCGAGGTCCTTGTCGACGACGCCCCCCTCGTGCTGCTGGCACGTGACGCCGGTGGCTATCGCGATCTGTGTCAGTTGCTGACCCGCGCACATCTGACCGCCGCCGGGATTGCCCTGCTCGACGATGGTCAGATGCCCCCCGACACGTCAGACCCGTTGCCCACCGATCGGCGCACCGTGCCGTCCGTCACCCTCACAGATCTGGCAACCCTCTCAGCGCGCCTGCTCTGCCTGACGGGCGGCCGTGACGGACATCTGTGGCACTGCCTGGCGCATCGGCGGTACAAAGCCGCGCAACACTGGCTTGGTACGCTGCACGATGTTTTTGGTGATACCCTGTATGTCGAACTCACCCACGGCCTGCTGCCCGAGGATGGTCGTGTCGCCCTGCGCCTGCATGATCTGGCTACCGCCGAGGGTGTCCCCCTGGTCGTTACCAATGACGTGCGTTTTGCCACCCCCCTGCATTGGCAGCGGTATGATCTGCTGACCTGCATGCGCCTCAACCACCCCGTCGCCGAGCCCCACCAGCAACGACCACGCAACGCCGAGGCGTATCTCAAGTCTGCCGCTCAATTGCAGCGCCTGCTGCCCTTCTGTCCCGACGCTTTCGAACGCACCGTCGAAGTTGCCGAGCGCTGTCGTGTGGATCTGGTCCCCGAGTACATCACGCCACCATCGGCGAACCTGCCCGAGGGCATCAGCGCCAACAAACTGCTCGTCGATCTGTGCGGCGCCGGTCTGGATCGTCTCTATCAGCCTGCAGGTCAGGCCGCCGCGCAAGCCCAGTTGCACAAGGAACTGGACATCATCTGTGGTCTTGAACTGGAAGAGTTTTTCCTCGTTGTGCGCGAGGTCGTCGCCGAAGCCAAGTCCCGTGGCATTCGCTGCGCGGGACGTGGCTCGGCGGCCAATAGCATCGTTGCCTACCTGCTCGGCATCACCGCCGTCGATCCGATCCGGCACAATCTGTTGTTCGAACGGTTCCTGCATGGCGGCCGCAAAGGCACACCGGACATCGATGTCGACTTCGATTCGGACCGCCGCGACGAGGTCATCAGCTGGATGGAGCAGCGCTTCGGTATCGAGCAGACGGCCATGACAGCAACCCTCATCACCTACAAGCTGCGCCTCGCCCTGCGCGACGTGGCCAAGGCTCTGGGCTGGCCCATGACAAAGGTCGATCAACTGTCACAGTCGGTGCCCTCCGGTCTGGCGCGTGATGTCGCTGAACATCGCAGGACGATCACCAAGGTCCTTGGAACGTCGCCGCTGACAGAGCTTCTGCTGCTGCGGGTCGCCGATCTGCATCTGTGCCCACGCCATCTGGGTCTGCACTCCGGTGGCATGATCCTGTCGCGCAAAGCCCTGTCACATTTCACCCCCGTGCAGGTGTCGGCCAATGGTGTCAAAGTGGTGCAGTTCGACAAGGAGGATGTCGAAGCCATGGGCCTGGTGAAGCTCGATGTCCTCGGCCTGCGCATGATGGCCTGCCTCAGCGAAGGTGCCAGTCTGGCGCAGCGGCACGAGGGCGTCGACATCGACTTCGACGGCATGCCACTGGATGACAGCAAGGTCTACCAACTGATCTGCAGCGGCGCCACTGTGGGCATGTTTCAGATTGAGTCGCAGGGACAGATGCATCTGATCGCCAGGAACCAGCCCGAGACTTTTGATGATCTCGTCGCCGAAGTAGCTCTGTTCCGCCCCGGCCCCCTGCAGAGCGGCATGGTGCATCCCTTCATTCGCCGCCGCCGTGGCTGGGACCCCGTCGTCTACGAACACCCCAGTCTCGAACCGATCCTGCGTGACACCTACGGCATCATCCTGTTCCAGGAGCAGATCCTCGATGTGGCGCACCGCTTCGCCGGCATGTCCCTGGCGGCAGCCGACGACTTCCGCTCCCTCATGTCCAAAGTGCATGACCCGGTGCGTATGCAGGAAATGGGCGTGCTCTTCATCGCCGGCGCCATGGAACGCGGCATACCGCAGGCCGTGGCCGAATCCGTTTTCGAAAATGTCTCGCACTTCATCGGCTACGGCTTCTGTCGCTCCCATGCCGCCGCCTTTGCGCAGACCGTCTACCACTCGGCGTGGATGAAACGCTACCACCCGGCAGCACACATGGCGGCTTTCATGCAGCACCGACCCGGCTTTTACAACCTGATGACCCTGGAAGAAGAGGCGCGGCGCTTCGGTGTGCCCGTGCTCCTGCCCCACATCAACCACTCGGGCACACGCTACGATCTGACCCGTGACAGGGCCGGGGTCCTTGCCATCCGCAAACCACTGACCGCGGTGAAAGGACTGTCCGACGAAGTGGCGGAACAGATCGTCTGGGCACGAATGGCAGGTCCTTTTACTTCGGTAGAAAACCTGGCGCCCCGCGTATTTCTCGATCGCAAAGTGCTCGACGCCCTGGCTCGGTCCGGAGCCCTGGATGTGGTCGCCGGCAATTCGCGTGATGCCCTGTGGCAGGCCGGTGTCGTCGCCAACCGCCTGGCGTCGGCCACCCATGCAGATACATCCACCCTCTTCGACATGCCCCTCCTCCTGCCCGAGGACCTGCCCGAACTGCAGGCGCTGACATCGGCTGAACGGCTGTCCTGGGACTACAAAACCCACGGCGCCGGACGCACCCACCCCATCTGTCTGGCGCGCCGGCAACTCACCGACCTGCACATCCAGCCCATCGACGCCTGCTTCCGCTTTGTACCCCTAGACATGGTCCAACCCGCCGCAGGAAGCGGCACCGGAGGAACCACCAAGAACAAGTCTGCGCCGCCCTTTGGCGCAGACTTAAGGCGCCAGGATGGCGCCACTGCCGCAGGAAGCGGCACCGGAGGAACCACCGAGAACAAGTCTGCGCCGCCCTTTGGCGCGGACTTGAGGCGCCAGGATGGCGCCATGATCACCGTTGCCGGTGTCGTCATCATGCGTCAACGTCCACCTACAGCAAAAGGTTTCATGTTCATCACCCTCGAAGATGAAACCGGATTTCTGCAGTGTGTCGTGCGACCCAAACTGTACAAGCAGTACTACGACACCCTCATTCAACCCTCCATCATTTTTCGCGGCCAACTGCAGGCCACCGGCGGTTGGCGCGGCATCATCGTGCACGAAGCCTGGCCCCTGGAAGGTGTCTTCGGCGGCTACTCCGGATTCCCCTCCGCCTCCGGCGGTCAGGACCATCTCGACGACGGTGCTGCTGTGGTCCTTACCGGCAAGGCCCACGGCGATTCTACTGCTGCCACCCCTCCCGACCCCGACACCGTACGAAAGGTGGGTTGATCCCACATGCTGCTACATCCCGCCTCGCAACAACCCAACCCGCCAGCCAAAAAGGGCCGCGCTGCCGGTTACAACACGCCCAATCGTTTCGAGTCCCTGCATCTGGAGCCCGATGCACTGGAACTCGATGACGAAGACTACAAGCAGAAGGTGCCAACCCAGTTTTTCGTGGATTCGTCGAAATCCATCCTGGCAGAAAACAACAGCCCCGATGTCGGTTTCCGCTTCAGCCTCAATCCGTACAGAGGTTGTGAGCATGGCTGCAGTTACTGCTATGCACGGCCCACCCACGAATACCTCGGCTTCTCCGCCGGTCTCGACTTCGAAACCCACATCGTCGTCAAGGAGAATGCAGCCGACCTGCTGCGCGACACCTTCCGCAAGAAATCATGGGAGCCGCAGGTCGTGGCCCTCTCCGGCAACACCGACTGTTACCAACCCGTGGAGCGGCGACTGGCGATCACCCGCAAGTGCCTCGAAGTCTTTCTCGAGTTCCGCAACCCTGTCACCATCATCACCAAAAACGCCCTCATCACCCGTGACCTCGACATCCTGCAGCAGCTGGCGGCGCGCAATCTTGTCCATGTCACCCTGTCCATCACCAGCCTCAAGCGGCCGCTGACGGCGATTATGGAACCACGTACGTCGCGTCCCCAACAGCGCCTGGCAGCCATCGCCGCTCTGCACGAAGCTGGCGTGCCTGCGGGTGTCAATGTCGCGCCGCTGATCCCTGGCCTGAACGACGAGGAGGTACCCAACATCCTCGAGGCCGCCGCCGCCCGAGGTGCGCAATGGGCCCACTACATCATGGTGCGTCTGCCGGGCACGGTAAAACCACTCTTCATCGACTGGCTGCAGCGCAACATGCCGGACCGGGCTGGCAAGATTATCCGGCGGATCGAGTCCGTGCGGGATGGCGAACTGTCCGATCCGCGCTTCGGCAGCCGCATGCACGGCGAGGGTCAACTGGCCGACGTCGTCGCCAGTTTTTTCCACCTGTCCCGACGACGGTACCGGCTCGAGAGCCGGCACCAGGAGCTGGCGCTCCATCACTTCCGTCGCACGGGGCACAACCAGCTGAATCTGTTCGATTCATTGTAGCCCCTGGCTCACATGGGTGGTGCAGTCGGACTACAGCTGAGGATCAGCTCCTGGCCCGTCGCAGAGACGGCAAACTGTTGCCCGGCAACAGCAACGGTGTGATCGCAGGGCACTGGCACAGGGATTGATAGGTGATGTGCAGCCGCGTCGCAGTCTGCCATCTCAAGGAGATCACATGCACCAGATCACTCCACTTCAATTGCACAAACCCCACGGCAGGCCCCACAACCAGATCGTTGAACTCTACGAGGACGAGACAACAACGACAGCTGCCGAGCCGGATACATCCGTTGTCAAGATGTTGAATGATGTAATGCCGAAGACACCTTTCCCCGACACCTACTTCGTTGCCACAGACCTCGGTGGTGCGTTTCGAGGCGTCGTGGCTGGCATGATCCACGCAGGGCAAGCCATCGGCAACGCGATCGACAGCGTCGGTCAATCACTGAACGGCGGCAGTAGCAGTAGCAGCGGCATTCGCAGTGGTGGTGGCTCTACTGGCTACACGAACAACCCGCCTTCCAGCTGACACCACTCCCTCCCTACTCAAACCAATAGTCCCCATGCAGACTGCGGCTCGGCCTATCGTGAACACGCTAAGAGAATGGATTCAACCATTCCGAACATTCGCTGACACGCGCTGGAACACGCCGTGGGGCGTCGCCTGGCCGGTGACGACCTTCGGAATCGTCTTGATCACCTACGCTGTGCTGGAACAGATGGCACCTGGCCTCTATGCCAATCCACCTGACTTCCTGCTTCCCATACTGCCGGTCTGGGCAGACTTCACCTTCGCATTCTCTTGCGTTGTCGCCGTCGCTGTTGTTGGTCCCGTACTGATCTACCGCCATCGTTGGTTTCTGCATTCTACTACCTCTGGCCAGACCAGCACCAGCGTTGTCTCCCTTGTTCCGGGCGGCTTTGGCCTGGGTGTCGTAGTTGGATCCGTCTTTCTGTTCCTTGTCTGGCACTTCACAGACGGGGAGGCGGGGCGCGAAGGGACCGCCAGCAGTCGATGGGACGAAGTTGGGTATCTCCTCTTTGGCGCATTCGTGACAGCCGTTGCCGCCCCTCTGCTCGAAGAGGTCCTGTTTCGCGTCCTGCTCTACGGTGCCATTCGACGACGGGCCCGTGCGCGCACCGCCATCCTGCTGACATCGGCCCTGTTCGCTATCGCCCACGGGCTGCAGCCGGAATCTCTTTCAGCCCTCATCCTGGGTCTCGTCACCAGCACCGTCTACGAACGCACGCGTTGTTTCGCCTTCTGTATGGCCATGCATTCCGGATCCAACCTGGCCGTGCTGCTTCTCAGGCTCTGGCTCTATCGATATGGAGGTCTCCAATGAATGTCGCGCTCATCGGACACGGTTTCTGGCCCCTCATCGGCGGCCTGGAACGTCAGGTCTATGATTGTGCCGTCGGCCTGGCACGGCGTGGCTGTACGGTCCGCGTATTGTCCATCATCGCCGCAGGGACCGATCTGCCCACAGACGAAGTACTGGATCTGCCAGACAGCGGCCCGATACAGATCCACCGGGCCCCGGTACTGCAACCGGCCGTACCGAGCGACCCATTGTCTGAACCGGAGATCCCTGCCGAGGCCTACCGACAACTGGCGCCCGGGTGGGCACGGTTGCTGCACGACGCCGATGTGTTGTGCACCTTCGGTGCCTCCCCGGCGCTGGCGGGCGCTCTCATCAAGCGTCGACTGGGCCTGCCCTTTCTCGCCGTTCTTCCCGGGATCCCGCAGCAGGCGGATGCGCGCTTTCGTGAAGTCCTGGATTGCGACGCGGATCTGTTCATCGGCGTCTCCCGCTTCATGTGTGACCGGGCCGCCGAACGCTACGGTCTGCACATGATCCCCATCTACAACGGCATCGACACCGATGTCTTCCAGCCGACGCAACACGCACTCGACTATGACATTCTGCGCGACCTGCCCGGCCCGCTGGTGACCAGCCCTGTGCGACTCGACCCCTCCAAGGGTATCGATCTGCTGCTTGATGCATTTGAGCTCGTCGCCAGCCTGCGTGCGGACGCCACATTGCTGATCACCGGCAACGGCAGCATCTGCCACCATCTGGGCATGACGAATCCGTACTACGAACACCTGCAACGGGTGGTGCAACTCAAGGAGCTCTCCCATTCCGTGCGTTTTGCCCGCGGCGCCTTTGCCAGCACCGACATGCCCGCGTTGTACACCCGATCGGATGTCTGTGTCATGACGAGCGTGTCCGAAGGCTTCGGCCTCGGCCTGGCCGAGTCCCTCGCCTGCGAAACGCCCGTCGTCGCCACCCGCACCGAGGGCATGAGTGAGGTCTTTGCTGATGGCGAGGGTGGTGTCTATGTCGAACGGGATGCCGGCGATATCGCCCAGTGCCTGCTGACCCTGCTGGGTGATGATGCGCTGCGCTTGCGTATGGGCCGCAGCGGCCGTCAGCATGTCATGTCCCACTTTCCCCTGCAGGCGCAGGCCGACCGGTATCTGGCTTTGTTCAGCGCTTTGTGTACGGCGCGGATCGCCGCCTGACATGGTAGCTGCCACAATCTCTCTGCCACTGGGCGTACCGCTGGTGCAGAGCTACCTGTTCCTTGCGTACCCGCTGGCTATTCTGGCCGGCCATGGCGATGTGGCACTCCCCTGGATTCTAGCCAGTTTCGTGCAGCTCTACCATCGGCCGGGGGGTGATCTCAAGTTCTACACACACCCCTGGTCCCCGGCCGATCACTTGCGCCAGGTGTCGCTGTTCACCTGCCCGTGGCTCGACGTGCAGCACCTCGACCAGCGGCTGCCAGGAACCCCTCTCGTACCCTTTCTAGGCCATTGCATCGAACGCGGGCTCTACGTGCAGATCGACATCGACTATGGCTGCCTGCCCGGCGATCCCCGTCGGGGCTGGCTGCACGAAATCCTGCTGACGGGCGTCGACCGGCAGGCGAGGGTCTTCGAGGCCCTAGCCTATACGGCGGGCGGCGGCTTCCACAGTTTCCGTCTCGACGCCGAAACGATTGAAACGGGAACGAACGCCGCCGCGGGCCTGGCACGGCAGCGGCCTGACAGCAACGAACGACCCCGCTTGTTGTTGTACCGTTTCGTCCCCGACACGGCTGCCGCCACCCCGTTCAATGTGGAGGGTCTGTGTGACTCGCTGTGGGATTACCTGGAGGCAGCCAACAGTTCGACCCGCCACCGCAGCATCGCCCCAACGATTCAGGCCCTGTGGGGCATCGCTACGTCCACCTGGCTCGAGTCGCAGATCCTCACCTGCAACAATGCTGCATCGGCAAACCGTCTGGCGATCTCACTGCGTGTCTGGTGGGAGCACAAGCGACTGATGGCCCTGTGCTTCACCTATCTGGAGCGGCAGGGCCTGCTCGACCCGGATCGTGGCGCCGGCGCCGAAGCTCGTCACATCGCCGACCAGGCCTGGAAGATTCGCCTGATCGTTCTGCGCTGGCGTCAGGTGCCCTCGTGCGGGCAGGAGCAGGTCGCGGCCATGCTGCGCGAAGCGACGGCACGCGAACTCGATACAGCGGGGCACGTCGTCAACGCCTTGTCCGGCGGACATGCTCTCCGCCGTGCCGCCTGAGGCCCGGGACGTGGCACCTTCCCGGATCACGATTGCCTTCTGTTCGGGGCGGCGGCAGGTGGTCTCCGTCGTCGACATGCTGGTCGGTCGACTGCGGGCTCTGGGCTACGCTGAGAGCCTCTCCCTGCGTCTGCTCGTTGTCTGGGACAGCACGCTGGAGGGCGCACCGCCGCCGGATCGTGAGCTGCGTCTGTCCGGTGTGGGTGCCTTCGAGGAGGTCCGCTGCATCCAGCTGGCCTCCGGCGTATCCCTTGCCTGTGCAGCGGGCGCCACAGGATCGATTGAGCCACTCATCAAGCGCCCCGGCTACAGCGCCCAGCGCAACGTTGCCATCCTTGACGCGTTACGCGCCGGCTCCGATGCCCTGCTGTTTCTCGATGACGACGAGTATTTCTCTGCCCCGTGGCGAGATGAGGGTGGCACGCTCCACTGGCGCCCCGTCGATCCCCTGGGTCCCCATCTGGACGGCCTGTCCCGCGGCGCGGCCGTCACCAACGGCACGACCCTGGGCGAGCCATCACCAATCCCGCGGGGTATTACCCGGCACCTGGCTCCTGCCCTGCTGCGTCGCCTCGGTGCGGCCCTGGCCTCGGGCAGCGAGTTTCTCACC
>CALFPI010000606.1 GCA_937919035.1 uncultured Gemmatimonadaceae bacterium | reverse complement strand
CAATTCATAGCCAAGGCCAGTGCCGGGATCATTGAAGCCACCAATTCCGTCGCCGTATAGCTCAGGCAGTCGCGGAGCCAGGCTTCCGGCACGTAGAAGGTCTCTGCCAGACCCCTCAACGCCTCGTATTGCGAAGGGTTGAGCTCTACAAATGGCAGGCCTCCTGGCGTGACCACATCACTGGCCAAAGCGCGGAGCCAGCCGATGACTTCCTCAGAAAAGCTGTCGCTGGGTAGAGCTTCACGAACCGCGGCGAATGATGCAGGTAGAGAATGGCCCTCAAACAGCCGATGCAACCAAGGTGCCACATAGTCAGCCCCAGGTCGTAGACCCTCCAGAAAGGCGCCGTCCAGCGCCCGCGTGTATACATCGGAAAGGCCGCCAAACGCATCGCCAGTCCAGCGTTCAATGCTGCCGGTGAGATCTGGTGACGAGAGGAGCGTCGAGGCCCACAGTCCCGCATCGGCCGAAACATTCTGGGCCTTGGCCCATCCAGCTCGGTAGCCTTCGGCGATCTTACCAAGGGCTCCCCGTGCGTACTCGGACACCGTATCAAACGTGGCCTTTTGGATCTCATTGACCGCGTTGATGGCACCATCGCTTGGTGCGACCTCGTCGACTACTGCTGCAGGCCCACGGTGAGCCAGTTGCGCTTCAACAGCACCAGCGCGCTCAGCATACGGTATTTCCAGGAACTTCGTGTAGGCGATCTCATGTTGCGTCTTGGGCTGTGCGCGCTGCCGGCAGACCTCGAGGAAATGGTTTTGCGCCGGAGTGGTTGGTTGTCGAACACCACTATCCAGAGACTGATAGAAGTCCAGATACCGCTCAAGCAATCGTCGGTCCCATGCGTTGAGGCTTCCAGTATCGGACACGACATCTCCTGACTGATCGATGACTGATACAACAGGAACTACCTCACTCAAGCATCGCTGGGCGGGGTAGGCAAGCGTGATCCAACCGCAGGATCTGTGCGGGACAGAGTCCTCACCGTTTACGGCCTCAGAGGCGGCTCTGCAAAATAGTGTTTGACCCGCCAGACAGCTTGACCGTTCTCACCGGTTCGGTATACGTTCCGCCGATTGTGCAATGCAATTCAGGCACGGCGAGACCCACGCCAGAGATCAATGAGTGCCGCAGACACGAGCCAGACAGACGAGCGGACGCAAAGCTCGGCACCGGGAGAAACCGTGAGCGACGGATTGACATCCAATCCATTCTTCGACCATCCGATCCTGAACTCTCCCTATGAGATTCCCAAGCGACATTGGGAACTCGACAAGGACGGCCAACCCACGCAGAAGATCCTGGAGACGCGCCGGCGGGCTGAGTTCATCACGCCCGTTCCCAAACCCAAGAAGAAGCAGAAGAAGAGCGCCGATCAGCAGCACCTGGTTTTCAACGAGGGCAAGGGACTCTCATCGGCCGAACAGGAGTACGATCCAACCCCAATCATCAATGAAGTTCGCAGCTATGTGAACGCCTGGCGCGAACAGCCCCAGAATCTGTGGCAGGTAACCCCAGAGACGGCTCGCCTGTTACAGCATTGGCGGCACTATGCCTTCAGTAGCATCCGCCCGTTTTTCTGCCAGGTGGAAGCTGTCGAGACCGCGATCTGGCTGACGGAAGTTGCTCCGAACTCCCAGAACGGCAAGCGGCTGTTGGAGCACCTGGCTTCGGCTAACAGAGATGCGAACCCGGAGTTGATGCGTCTCGCCCTGAAGCTCGCCACCGGCGCAGGCAAAACCACGGTTATGGCGATGCTGATCGCCTGGCAGGCGGTCAATGCTGTGCGACGCCCAGACAGCAAGAACTTCACGCGGGGCTTCCTGATAGTAGCACCCGGTCTGACGATCAAGGACCGACTGCGGGTTCTGCATCCCAACGATCCGGACAGCTACTACAAGGGCCGGGAGCTGATTCCTACCGACATGCTCCAAGACATCGGTCGGGCCAATATCATCATCACCAACTACCACGCTTTCAAGATGCGAGAGCGGGTGGACATATCAAAAGTCGGGAGACGCCTCGCCCAGGGTCGTACTGGAGATGAGGTCAAGACCTTGGAGACCGTGGGCCAGATGATCCAGCGGGTAATGCCCGATCTCATGGGTATGAAGAACATCCTGGTCATGAATGACGAAGCACACCACTGCTACCGCGAGAAGCCAAAGGCACCTGAAGACGAGGATCTGAAGGGCGACGAAAAGAAGGAAGCGGAGAAAAACAGCGAGGCTGCCCGCCTGTGGATCTCTGGTCTTGAGGCCGTGAACCGAAAGCTCGGTGTGCGGCGCGTCTTTGATCTTTCTGCGACGCCATTTTTCCTGAGTGGGTCCGGCTACGCTGAAGGCACGTTGTTCCCGTGGACGATGAGTGATTTCGCCCTCATGGATGCTATTGAGTGCGGCATCGTCAAACTGCCCCGTGTGCCGGTGGCCGAGAACATTCCTGGCGACGAGATGCCGATGTTCCGCGACCTCTGGAAGAACATCAGCAAAGACATGCCGAAGAAGGGCCGAGGGAAGGGCGCACAGCTTGACCCCCTCAAGCTACCGGCCCGTCTCCAGACGGCGCTCCAGGCGCTATACGGCCACTACGAGAAGACCAGTGATCTGTGGGCAGAAAGAGGCATTGGCGTTCCACCGTGTTTCATCATCGTGTGCCAGAACACGTCGATCTCAAAGCTCGTCTACGATTTCGTATCAGGATTCTTCCGCGAAGAAGACGACGGCACCACCACTTTTGAGAACGGGCGCCTGCCGCTCTTCCGGAACTTCGATGATACGACGGGGAATCCTCTGGCACGTCCAAATACCTTGCTCATCGACAGCGAGCAACTCGAAGCGGGTGATGCTCTCGACAGCAGTTTTCGCAGCATGGCCGACGACGAGATCGAACGCTTCCGGCGTGACATCGTCGAGCGTACTGGTGATCCGCGAGCTGGGGAGAACATCTCCGATCAGGAACTGCTGCGCGAAGTCATGAATACGGTTGGCAAGCCTGGTCTGCTGGGCGGCGACATCCGGTGTGTCGTGTCTGTGGCGATGCTCACAGAAGGATGGGATGCCAATACCGTCACGCACGTCCTGGGCATACGAGCGTTCGGCACACAGCTGCTATGTGAGCAAATCATCGGCAGGGCGCTGCGGCGTCAATCCTACGAACTCAACGACGAGGGCGAAGACAAGGGACTCTTTAACGTGGAGTACGCCGATGTCTTCGGGATACCATTCGATTTTACCGCAAAGCCGGTCGTAGCTCCGCCTCAGCCGCCCAGAGAGACCGTGCAGGTGAGAGCCGTAAGCCCGGAACGGGACCATCTGGAGATCAGCTTTCCGCGAGTCCAAGGCTACCGTGTCGAGTTGCCGGAGGAACGGCTACGTGCCGATTTCAATGCCGACTCGATCCTGGAACTCAACCCGCAACTGGTAGGACCGTCGATCACTCAAGTCTCGGGCATCATCGGCCAAAGCGAGGACATGAATCTCGACCACCTGGAGGACATGAGGCCATCCGCACTGATCTTCAACCTGACCCACAGACTGCTGTATACAAAGTGGCGGGATCAGGGTGAGGAACCGAAGCTGCATCTCTTCGGCCAACTGAAGCGAATCACGAAGCAGTGGCTGGACACTTGCCTGGTTTGTAAAGGAAAAACCTATCCGGCTCTGCTGATCTACGAGGAACTTGCCGATATGGCTTGCAACCGGATTACCGATGCCATCACTCGCGAGTTTCTCGGTGAACGCCCGATCAAGGCACTGATCGACCCCTACAACCCGACCGGGTCCACACGGACTGTCCGTTTCCATACGTCACGCGAACATCGCTGGAATACTTCTGGGCCACCCATCAGGAATCATGTCAACTGGGTCGTGTTGGACAGCGATTGGGAGGGTGAGTTCTGTCGCGTCGCTGAATCTCACCCCCGCGTGATCGCGTATACGAAGAACCACAGTCTGGGACTGGAAGTTCCCTACCGATATGCGTCAGAGGTACGCAAATACCTGCCTGACTTCATCGTGCATGTGGACGATGGTCACGGTCCCGATGATCCGCTGCACCTTGTGGTGGAGATCAAGGGGTATCGAGGTGAAGACGCGAAGGAGAAGAAGTCCACAATGGACACCTACTGGGTACCCGGCGTGAACCATCTCGGAACGTACGGCCGGTGGGCGTTCGCGGAGTTCACAGAGGTCTTCCAGATCCAGGCGGATTTCGAGGCGAAAGTCGAAAGTGAGTTCGACAATATGATCGAGTCGGTAGCGGCTCAAACACCAGGAGCCGTGTAGCATGGCCAAGAAGGCAGCCAAGAAGACCGTCGAGACGCTGAAGCACGAAGCCGATACGCGGAAGAACATCCCGACGGCGGAGTACCAGTCCATGCTGAAGCAGGATGATCAAGCGACCGCACCATTACGCTACCCACGCAACACCGATCTCGATCCGCAGCTGGTCTGGCGCGGCAAGGATGAGCAGGACTGGAGTGATCTGGTTGTCCACGCCCCGCCGATCTACATCCAGGAGAAGGTCCACCCGAAGGTGTTGGTGGATGATCTTCTGCGGCAGACGAAGAAGACCGAAGCCCAAGCGCCGGAAGCACAGACCGATCTGTTCGGGGACTTCAACGGGATCTCGGAGGGGGCAGACAAGACTGAGTTCTATCAGCACGACCAGAATTGGTCAAACCGGATGATCCTGGGTGACTCACTCCAGGTCATGGCCAGCCTCGCCGAGCGCGAGGGTCTGCGTGGCAAGGTGCAGTGTATCTACCTCGATCCGCCCTACGGCATCAAGTTCAACAGCAACTTCCAATGGTCCACCACCAGCCGGGACGTGAAGGATGGTAACGCCGACCACATCACACGAGAGCCGGAGCAGGTCAAAGCCTTCCGCGACACTTGGCGCGACGGCATCCACAGCTATCTGACCTATCTGAGGGACCGTCTGACTGTGGCTCGTGATCTGCTCAGTGATTCGGGTTCCATCTTCGTTCAGATCGGCGACGAGAATGCGCACCGTGTCCGAGCGGTGATGGATGAGGTCTTTGGAGACAGGAACTGTGTCTCGCAAATAGTCTTTGTAAAGACTGGAGGTTTCGCGACCAAACATATCACTGGCGTTTCTGACTATCTCTTGTTCTATGCCAAAGACATCAGTAGTCTGAAGTACCGCCAGCTCCATCGCGCCAAGGAAGTTGGGGGTGAAGGCGCTGGTGAGTACAAGAAGGCAGAACTGTTGAACGGAGATGTCATCAACCTCGCCCTCTCCGACGCCCAGATTGACACCCTTCCAGAGGGCGCACGAGTCTTTCGGCCAACGATCATAACCACGCAGGGGAATCCGGTGTTTCCCCTGGAGTTCGAGGGGCGCGAGTTCGCTGCTTCGTATAAATCAAATCCAACGGGAATGAGAAGATTGGGACCCTGTGTTATTCACCATATGGAATCGAATTCCGGCCGTTGGCTACTGACGCGA
>CALFPI010000605.1 GCA_937919035.1 uncultured Gemmatimonadaceae bacterium | reverse complement strand
GCCAGACGCGCGGTTGCGGCGGCCGCGGCACGGACAGCCCTTGTTTGCCACCGGTGGCTGTACGCATCTTGCAGGTATCAAGAACCCATACGAACCAGGAGCGTCGGCACCGATGGCAGAGGAACAGAAGCGTATTGCGGCAATCGTCACCTCCTTCTGGCGCATGTCCCATGCCGAAGTCATCGTCGGCCGCCTGCTGGAGGGCTACTACTACCAGGGGGAGCGCCAGTCGCCGCGCGTGCAGATCGTGTCGCTGTACGTTGATCAGTTCCCCGACAACGACATGAGCCGTGACAAAGCGAAGAAGCATGACATCCCCATATACAAGTCGATTGCCGAGGCTCTGCAGTTGGGTGGGGACGAACTGGCCGTGGATGGTGTCGTCATGATCGGCGAGCACGGCGTCTATCCGTACAACATCCGGGGTCAGGAGATCTATCCGCGTTTTCACTTCTTCCGGCAGGTCGTCGACGTGTTCCGTAAGAGCGGCCGATGTGTGCCCGTCTTCTGCGACAAGCATCTGTCCCACGAATGGGATGAGGCCAAATGGATGTACGACATGTCGGTATCCATGGGTTTCCCGCTGATGGCGGGCTCATCCCTGCCGCTGGCGTGGCGTACGCCCGAACTGGAACTGGAGCTGGAAACACCCGTACAGCAGGCCGTGGCGATCAACTACGGCCCCAAGGAACGCTACGGCATTCACACCCTCGAGGCGTTGCAGTGTATGGTCGAACGACGCGCGGGGGGCGAGACCGGTGTCGCCACGGTGCAGTGTCTGGAGGGTGACTCCGTCTGGACGTGGACGGCACAACACGCCTGGGCCGCCCGGCTGCTGGAACAGGCCGCCGCCTGCTGTCCGGAGGCGGAAGGCACACCACAGGCAAAGACGGCGGAGCCGATTCTGTTCGTCCTTGCGTACCGCAGTGGCCTGCAGGCTGCCTGTTATCTGCTCAATGGCTACATCAACTCCGCCGCCTTTGCCGCCAACGTGGAGGGCGTCGATACTCCCGTGACGACACACTTCATAACCCAGGCGCGACCACACGCCCACTTCAGCGGCCTGGTACACTACATCGAGGAAATGATGCGTAGCGGCAAGCCGTCGTATCCGGTGGAACGGGCGCTGCTGACGACGGGCATGCTCGCCGCCCTGTTTGCTTCGTCCTATCGACAGGGCGCGACCATCCAGCACGGCCGTGTCGTCGACACGCCGCACCTCAACATCCCCTATCGTGCACCGGCGGCCTCCCTGTTCCAACGGGGCCCCCTGCCGGAGGCGGACCCGGACTTCGGCATCGGGCCCTAGCCGATCCGTCGTTCCCGCGTACCGTTGCCTTCACTGCGAGGAAGTGGAACCATGACCAGCGCCAGGACACTCAAGCAACGCATTCACGACGGTGATGTCATCGTCGCACTTCGCGTCTTTTTCGATTTCACCCGGGGTCAGCTGGAGGACGCTCTCAGCAAGGGCACGTACGACCTCATCTACGTGGATGGCCAGCACGGCGCCTTTACCGATGACAGACTCGTCGAGTTCTCGGCGATGGGACACGAACTGGGGCTGCCCGTGCAGTTCCGCATCCCCCATACACGGCATACGTACCTGATCGGCCGCTACCTCGACATGGGACTGTCAGCGATTCTCGTCCCCGAGGTCGTGGAGCCGGAGACGGTGGCCGAAGCCGTCGCCTATGCCTACTACCCGCAGATGGGACGCCGCAGTTGGGGCGGCGCAGCGCGGCAGGGCCTGGCGCAGGGGTCGCAACCGCTGGATCGCCTGGCCTATGCCGCCTGGTGGCACGACACCGTCGTACTGGGGATCCAGCTGGAATCGGTCGCCGCCATCAGCAGAGCCAGCCAGCTGGTGCGGCCCGGCGTCGACTACGTCGCCTTCGGCCCCAACGATCTGTGTTTCGATATCGAGGGACACCCGCAGTTTCCGTTGCAGAACGTCGACGACTGCATGCGCAATGTTGCCGAGCAGCTGGCTGGCACCGGTTATCGGCTGGGCATGGCGGTAACAACGACGCCGGAAGAACGCGAGCCCTACCTGGAAATGGGCGTCACGGTGTTTCAGGAGGCGCCCCGATCATGAAGATCACCGAGATCCGCACCTTCCTCGTCGACAGCTATCTCCTCGTCCGCGTCCACACCGACGCCGGCATCGTCGGCAATGGCGAGGCGGGATACTGGGAGTATCAGCAGACGACGGCGGAGCAGATCCACGCCATCACGCCGTATTTCATCGGCCAGGATCCGCGCCGCATCGATCATCATCACCAGGTCGTATCACGCAACACGCATTTCGCCGGTGCCGTGCTCAGTTCTGCCCTCAGCGCCATCGATATCGCCCTGTGGGATATTCTTGGCAAGAGTGTCGGCCTGCCCGTCTATCAACTGCTCGGTGGCAAGTGCCGCGACAGAGTGCTCGTCTTCGACAACGTCGACGGCGCCACCATCGAAGCCCGGGCAGAATCAGCAACGGCCTCGGTTGCCAGCGGTTTCACCTCGCTGCGCACGAACCCGTTCTTTGCGGACTTCGAAAAACAGACGTCGACAGCCAACATCACCCGCGCCGTCGATCTCGTCGCTGCGTTGCGTGACGCCATCGGCTACGGGATCGATCTGGGCGTCGAAATTCATCGCAATCTGCAGGCCGATGAAGCCATCACCCTCGCCATGGCACTGCAGCCCTATCGCCTCAAGTACTTCGAGGATCCACTGCGGCCGGGCAGCCTCGAGGCGCACGACTACATCGCCAGGCACATCGACATCCCCATGGCCCTCGGCGAGCGCTGTTATGACCTGTTCCAGTTCAAGGATCTGCTCGACCGGGGCATTGCCGCCTTCGTGCGCACCGATGTATCACTGGCAGGCGGCTTCACGCAGACACGAAAAATCGCCGGCATCGCCGAAGCTGCGGGGACGCAGGTCTTCCCGCACCTGATGGGCAGCCCGGTAAATCACGCCGCCTTCACCCACTTCGCCGCATCGATCCCGAACTACTACGTCATGGAAGCCGGTCCAAACACGGCGGCCCAGCGCGCCCTCGTGGATCGGCCCTTCGAGGTCCGGGACGGCTACCGGGAAATTCCGGATCGTCCCGGCATCGGTGTCGACATCAATGAGGAGGTCGCCGCAGAAATGGCGGCCCATCCGCGTTCATTGACGGGCCACTTCAGCGCCGACGGCGCCGTCGCCCACTGAGTCGAATGTGGCTCAGCCCGTCGGCGTCAGGCGACCATCCCAACCGCCCAGGGCGTTGCCGTCGTACTTCAGCCAGCGATCCATGAAGCTCAAAGCCCCCGTCCAGGACAGGTCCGGAATGGCGTGACCATCGCCGAACACGAGGAAGGCGTGCGCCTCCTCCTTGCCCAGCAGGCGGTACAGCTCGTGCAGCTTCAGATGCATCATGACCCGGTGACTCTGGCCCGTCGGATCCCCGTCGTTGAGGGCGAAGCGGTCGAACACGGGGCGCGGCGCAATGAGGGCGAACATTTCGTGGAAGTCACACGGGACCTGACGTCCCGCCAGAAACTCTTCGCGCAGCTGCGGGAAGTAGATATACCAGTAGTCCCGGGACCAGTGCAGGGGCTCGGGATTCTCGCGGAACGTACTTGCCGTACAGCTCGGCACAGCACAGCGGATGCGCTCGTCATACGCTGCCAGCCAGATCGTCCCCTGGCCCCCAAGGGAATGTCCCGTCACACCCAGCCTGCTGGCGTCGACATCGGGGCGCTGGGCCAGCACCGTTGTGGCAATGGCACTGTCGTAGGTGTACTTGCCGACCGCCGACCAGTCCGGATGACGGCGATAGAAGGCGGCCGTATCGTAGGCGCCCTCCGCGGGGATCCGCGTGGCGCAGCAGAAGTGCTCCGGTGAGATCGTGACGTAGCCCTGGCGCACGAATTGGCGGGCGAAATCCTTGCCGTCCACTGCCGGCCTGTCTGCCTGTGGATCCTGCGGCTCCGGCGGCAGCCCAAGGGATTGACGGGCGCCCCAGTTCGTCGTCCCATGAAGGCACACGACACCGGGAAACCCCCCAGGCGGAGCCGGCCCACGCGGCACCCCCACATAGGCATGGGCGCGTTCGTCTGCCTCCACCTGGTAGCTGATATACTGGATCGTGAAGTCTCCCCCATCCCACTCACGCTCCACCTGCAGGCGCAGATCCTGCGGCGGAGCCGGCGCCGCCGGGTCGCGGATCAGCTCCAGAAAACGCCGCGCCAGCAGCTGCCGTTTCTCTTCCCAGAGCTCCGGCGATGTGATCCCCGCCAGCAGATCATCCCAACTCGTCCGGATCGGCGTCGGTGTCCAGTCTACCCTGGCTGTCGCCATAGATCTCTCCTCAGCCCCGTTGCTCTCGTGTTTTGTGATCTGTCAGTTGCCGTTGGCCGCCTGCAACGCGGCGTGTATGTAACCGAAGACGTAAGCAAAACCGACCCGGCCTGCTTCGGGCCCGCTGATCCCCGGCACGTGATCGGGCATGATCATGTACGGGTAGTCGACCTCTTTCAGCACGCGCAGAACCTTGAGCATGTTCACATCCCCCTCATCCGGGAAGACTTCAACGAACTTGCGCAGGCCACCCCTGATGTTGCGGAAGTGAATATTGAAGATCTTCTTCCGCTCCCCGAAGTAGCGAATCACGTCGTAGACGTCATCCGCCGGGTTCTCCAGGCATTCCGACATACAACCGACGCAGAAGTTCAGTCCATTGCTGGGGCTATCGTAGAGCTCGATCAGCTTCTTGAAGCCCTCCGACATGCCCAGCACACGATCGACGCCACGGTAGGGTTGACCAACGCCGATGCCGGGATCGGAAGGATGACAGGCAAGCTGCACGTTGCATTCCTCGGCGACGGGAATCACCCGCTGCAACCAGTAGTTGATGCGTTCCCACATCTCGTCCGCATCCGCCGGACCATCCTCGAAAACGCCCTTGTCCGGCAGTTGCGCATAGTCAAACGTCGACAGCCGGGCACCGCCCCGGCCCTTTTCTGACTCGGTCCGCAGATGCCCGAGGATGGTGATGTTGTAGTTGAAACCACGCAGGCCGGCTGCCCCCGCCATGCGGATGGCATCACACACGAGATCGAGTTGACGTTCACGCGCGTCGCTGGGTTTGAGGAAGATCGCACCCGTCGACTTGTCGTTGAGGGCGCCACCGGAGCCGATGATGTGCATCATCTCCAGGTTGATACCGAACTTCGCACAGCGTTCGCGCCAACTGGTGAGCAGATCCGTCGTCCACTGCTCCAGAGGAAGGGTCGGCGTTGTGTCGATGTTGTTCACGCCCAACTGGGCGAGCATCTCAAGGTCGTGATCCTCGGGGAATGTGCCCTGCGTGCCGATGTACATTGTCGCTCCTTTGCGATGGGCTCCGTGTTATGCGCATAGAATAGGTGATTGTGCAGAGCAGGACCTGAGATCACCTAGTTTTTCGCCCACCCAGCATACGGGAGATCGACCATGAGTGGCAGCGGCAATGCTGTGTTGATGAATCGCTACCCGGCCATCGCCGACCTCCGCCGTCGCGCGCAGCAGCGAATCCCCTGGTTCGCCTGGGAGTATCTGGACAGCGGCACGGGTGCCGACCAGTGTCTGCGGCGCAACGAGGCCGCTCTGGCAGCGGTGACCCTCGAACCCCGGTTCATGAAGGGCGTCTTTCAGCCGCAGCTGGCGACAGATCTCTTCGGTGTGCACTACGCGGTTCCCTTTGGGGTTTCTCCCGTGGGACTGACGGGCCTCATGTGGCCCCATGCCGAGCGCATCCTGGCACGCACTGCCGCCACGTACCGCCTCCCCTATACCCTCAGCACGGCTGCCACCGAATCGCCGGAGACCATCGGACCGTTGACGGACGGCATGGGCTGGTTCCAGCTGTATCCGCCGCGCGACGCCGAGATCCGTCGGGATCTGCTGGTGCGCGCCCGGGACACGGGCTTTACCACGCTCCTGGTCACGGCGGACGTACCCGTCGGCAGCCGGCGCGAACGCCAGGTGCGTGCCGGCGTCTCCGTGCCGCCGCGGATCACACCGCTCATGCTCTGGCGCTGCCTGATGCGCCCGTCGTGGAGTTGGGCGACCCTGGTTGCCGGCTCACCGCGGTTCCGTGGGTTGGAGAAATATCTCGACGGCCGGGACATGCGCGACATGCTGGATTTCATCGGCCAGGGCCTGGGTGGCTCCCTCGACTGGGAGTACCTGCAGGCGGTGCGCCAGCAGTGGGATGGCCCCCTCGTACTCAAGGGTGTGCTCAGCGCCGACGAAGCGGCACACGCCGTGGCCATCGGCTGCGACGGCATCATGGTGTCCAATCATGGCGGCCGGCAATTCGACGGTGCCCCGGCGGCGATAACGGCTCTGCCCGGGATCGTTGACGCCGTCGGCGAGCGGACAAAGATCCTCTTCGACAGCGGTGTGCGCAGTGGCCTCGACATTGCCCGGGCGCTGGCTCTCGGTGCTGACTTCGTCCTGCTCGGCCGTGCCTTCATGTACGGAGTGGCCGCCCTCGGTGGTCGCGGCGGCGACCATGTGGCGCAGATCCTGACGGCCGATCTGGCGAACAATATGACCCAGCTTGGGTGTGCCACCTTGAGCGAACTGGCGGCACGTCGGCCCGGCTGAGCCGCCTCAGGGCGCTGCCATCACCACGTTCTGCGCCGCCAGTTCACGCACATCGTGGTACACCGTCGGCCGCGGTCGTTGCGGCGGATGCCCGACGGGAGGATGACTCGGATCGCGCAGTTCGAACCGATCCAGACCCCGGGGCTCATCGAGCCAGCGGGCGACATCGTCGGTGACTTCGACGGGACGGCGAAAGACCAGTTCCACGTGATCGAAGGCGGAGATGGCCAGATGCGCCACATGCACACGCGTGATCTGCGCGCCATCCCATGATGCGACATCGGGCACGATGACGGGGCCCGTACAGATCTGCCACTGACCGTCTGCGACGTTCAGGTTCATCACGTTCACCGGATACTCCAGCCTCACCTGGCAGCCGGTGTCCGCATCGACATAACAACTGCGGGCGTTCAAGGTGTCATTTGCCAGCGTCGCCTTGATGATGGCCTGCGGGTTCAGCAGTTCCCGGGCCTCGACATGTTGGCGAATATCGATCGTATGGGCGGCGAAGGCCTCCTGCAGATTCGCCGCCGGCGTGTGTGCCGCGTCATCGAGGGACGCGGCGATGTGGATCTTGTGGGTCGGGCTGAATGCCATGCGCCACTCGCCGTTGGGGATCTGGATGAGATTGCGCCGGGCGATGGTGAATTCTGAACGGCACGGTGATCCCAGATAGATCTCTACAGGTTCCTCGGCCTCGGGATGCTGCACCGAACAACTCGCCTGCAGCGTGAAACGGACGTGGTAGCTCTGCCCCGCCTCGCCGACAAAACCGCCCGCCCATTTGTAGAGTGGATCCGGCTGCCAGGGATGGGACTGCCAGGTGAAAGCTGAACGGGCGAAGTTGATCACGACGGACTCCACGGGTGAGGATCACATGGCTGGGCAGGCTGGGTCCACGCCTTCTCAAAGTCCCCGGGTCCCGTCGGGTTCGGATGGGGTCTAGCCGACGTCACTACAGCCCTGACATAGAGCTCGTTCCCGGTGTAGTTGTAGGTCGGGGTGAGCTCGGTTGTTTCATGCAGCACCTGACCGATCTGGTCTGAGTACGCTCTTGTCGTGCGCACCTCATGACCGGACGCGTCGCACACCGGCGTACTCGACAGATCCACGCCCCTGGGTGTGCCCAGGAATCGGGTCACGTAGCCAACACCCTCCTGCGGTTGGATCCGGAGCGCGATGCCAGCACTCGTGATCTCGACCTCGTCGAGTATCACCCCCGAACTGCAGTAGTAGTCGCCTCGGTTGATGGCGCCCAGGATGGGCTCCGTCGCCAGTTCGTCGGCGCGAACACAGATCCAAGCCCGGCCGGGCAGCGCGGTATCACCAAACTCGAAATGATGTGTGTATGCATGGCAGTCATCCGTCGCCAGCCCGTAGATCACTGCATCACCCCGGGCCAGGCGCAGCGTCAGCGCCACATCCCAGAGCCGTTCGACGGGACCGTGCTGATCATCGCCGAAGGTCGAACACATATTCAGCGCC
>CALFPI010000604.1 GCA_937919035.1 uncultured Gemmatimonadaceae bacterium | reverse complement strand
CCCAACAGCCTGCTCGACAATTCCCCCGAACTGCGGCGCCTGCTGGATGAAACCGGTCTTGCCGCACAGATCGTCGAGGCCCGGGCCGAGGCGGCTCGGAGTCGTTTCATTGTCCGTGGTGGACGTCTGCGGAAGTTGCCGACAAGCCCACCGGCCATGATCAAGTCCGATCTGTTCAGCCTCAGCGCCAAATTGCACCTGGCGCGCGAACTCTTCGTGCGCCGCGCCCCTGCCGATGCCGAGGAGACCCTCGAGCAGTTCGTTCTGCGGCGCCTGGGGCGTGAGTTCCTGGACTATGCCGTCGACCCCTTTGTCTCTGGCACCTTCGCCGGCGTGCCCGCTGAACTGTGTGTTCGTTCCGCCTTCCGCCGCCTGTGGAATCTTGAACAGAATCATGGCAGCCTGATTCGTGGCGCCATCAAGATGGCACGGGAACGCAAGAAGGCCGCTGCCGCCGCCGGTGACGACACAGACGGTGCCGGCGCGGTGCAGGCCGGGCCAAGTGGCAAGATGCTGACCTTTGCCGACGG
This sequence comes from uncultured Gemmatimonadaceae bacterium, assembly GCA_937919035.1. Lineage (GTDB taxonomy): Bacteria > Latescibacterota > UBA2968 > UBA8231 > UBA8231 > UBA8231. Next base: position 7,601 of record CALFPI010000604.1, on the reverse strand, counting down.
GCTGCAGAGGCTGATCCACACCCTGTCTGCCCCCGCCGCCGATCATCTGACAACTGGGACGCGATTGCAGTCGGTCTCCCATGGCGACGCAGGTTTTGTCCTTGGCTTCGACGGGGCGTCGGGTCCTCTGGAGGTCGGTGCCGCAAGCGTTCTGCTGACCATGCCGTCCCACGCCTACGCCAACGTCCGTTTCACTTTCGACATCCCCGGGGCGGCGCTGCGCGACATCCCGTATCCACCGGTGACGGCAGTGTTCTTTGGTTACAAGAAGTACCCCCTCGGTGCCCCACCGGAGGGTTTTGGCTTTCTCGTACCGCGGGTGGAAAAGCGCCGGATCCTCGGCACCCTGTGGAATTCATCGGCCTATCCCGGGCGTGCCCCAGCCGGCGGCGCCGCCTTCACTACATACATCGGTGGTCGTCGTCAGCCCGAGATCACCACCTGGGATGACGATCGACTGATTGCTGCCGTGCAGGACGAACTACGTGATCTCATGGGCATTGAGACCGCTCCGGATGAGATCATCCTGCGCCGCTGGGAACGGGCGATTCCACAGTATGTCATGGGACACCCCCAGGTCATGAGCGCCGTCGATGCCGTGGAGCAAGCGCAGCCAGGACTGGTCGTGGGCGGCAATTTCCGCGGCGGGATCTCGGTGGGTGACTGTGTCAGCCGTGCCTTCGAGGCGGCGCAGAAGATCGCCGCCCATCTGCCGCTGGCCGCAGGCTAGCGCCACGCTCCCAGCGGATCGCCGGTCGTCGACAGGCCGATCGTGAGCTGTCGGCCTGCCGGAAAATTGCGCCCGCCGGCACTGATCCGCAGGCCCGCCTCCACCACAGTTTGACCAAATAGCGTGTAGGCGACGGAGGGCGACAGATAGGTGATCCGCTGCGTGAGAGATTCGTTGCGCAGGCCGAAGGAACGGCCCGCCTTGCCGTACAGTCCCTCAATTTTCATCGCCAGCATCAACGAAGGCAGTGGGCTATAGCCGAGTTCGGCCGTCACCAACCACTCATCCCCTGGATCGCGCCGGATCGATTCGTTCTCGGTACGCACGCGGTAGCCGAGATCGATGTTGGCGTAGGCCGGGATGGGCCAGAAGGAACGGCCCGCCTGGACAACGACGTCATAGTCCCATTGGCCTTCCCCCACCGGAATCAGACCATCCTCATTGCGGAATTCTGCCGTGGGGATCTTGGTGCCCCCTTTCAGCGTAAGCAGAAAGGGTCTGGCCAGCAGCTGCCAGCGCGCCGAGATGCGGACATCACTGAAACCGGCCTCAGCGGGTGGATCGATGCGCGTGTCGTCGTTGAAGGACTGGTCGAACCAGGGCACCTGCACACCTACATCGATCGCATCGGTTATGCCGTACTTCGCCTCGAGGAAGATGGCGGTCGACTCGTAGGCGCCGTTGAACCGATACGGTTGACGACGGCCCGCAGGACGCGTGCCGAGAGTGTTGTCGGCCAGCAGGATCGGTTGATCATTGTCTGTGTACCACTTACCCGTCGTCTGCCGATACCAGCTGGCCTTGGCCCACAGAGAGCCTGCAGGTGTTGTCCAGGCACCGGCCTGGGCCGCAACCGGTACCAGCAGTGCCAGCAGGCAGACGCGCGTGATTCGTTGCTGATATCGTCGATACACAGTTAGTTTGATAGGTTCGAGTCAGGAGCTGTCGCAGGGCATTGGTCTCTGTGAGGATATTCCGACTCCGCCCTCTTGTCGGTGACATATGCACCTTCTCACTCTTGGTCTCAATCATACGACGGCACCCGTCGAGGTGCGCGAACGTCTCGCTTTTGCCGAGAGTGACCAGCCGGACTCTCTGCGGCAGCTGTGCGAGGGTTACGGTCTATCCGAAGTCGCCATCCTGTCCACATGCAATCGCTCCGAGATCTATGCCGCCAGCGAGGGCCCGCATCTTGAACCGGTGCGTCGTTATCTGACGGAACAGCGGCGTCTCGACGTTGTCGGGCTGGAAAAATGTTTCTACGAGTATGTCGACGCCGAGGCGGCGACACATCTGTTTCGCGTGTCTTCCGGGATCGACAGTCTCGTCATTGGCGAATCGCAGATTCTCAAGCAAGTGCGCGAGGCTCTGGAGACATCACAGGCCGTGGGCTCGGCGCGGCTGATCATCAACGAAGTCTTCCAGCGAGCGCTGCGCGTTGGCAAACGGGCCCGCACCGAAACCGATATCGGCCGGGGTCACCTGTCGGTCAGCACCGCTGCCGTGGAACTTGCAGGCCAGATCTTCGACAATCTCGAGAGTCGCAGCGCGCTGTTGCTGGGCGCCGGCGAAATGATCGAACTGACCGCCCAGTACCTTGTTGATACCGGACTGACCCGCTTCGTCGTCGCCAATCGAACCGTCGAACGTGCTGCTGAACTGGCACGTCGCTTCGCCGGCGAAGCCGTCGCTCTGGATGGCATCGCCGAGCGACTGCTCGAAGTCGACATCGTCATCGCCTCGACTTCGGCTCCGGGGTATGTGCTGGCAGCTGAGGTCGTGCGCAAGGCCATGAGCAAGCGCCGCGGCCGACCCCTGTTCCTGATCGATATCGCCGTGCCGCGCGATATCGATCCTGCCGTCCGTGACATTGACAATGTTTTCCTCTTCGACATTGATGATCTGGAAACCGTCGTGGCATCGAATCGACAGGATCGCGAGGGTGAGATCCGTCGGGTGCAGACCATCGTTGATGAAGAGCTGGGCGGGTTCCTGCACTGGTTCAATGCACTCAGTGCGGGGCCACTGATCCGCGCCTTGCGCCAGCAGGCAGCTGACCTGCAGACGACCGAACTGGATCGTTGGATGGGCAAGCTCGGCCACCTGCCGGACAACGACCGCCAGCTCGTCGAGCAGGTCCTGCGCGGCTACGCCAACAAGCTGCTGCACCAGCCCCTCGTGCAGATCCGCGAACTGGCCAACCGCGAAGATGGCTACCTTCGTCTCGACACGGTGCGCCGCCTCTTCGACCTCGACATGGATACCGACGAAGAAGGCAAAGCGACAGAATGACCACCTCCTGTATCGTGTTTCTTGGCATCTCCCTCGGCCTGTATGCCACGGCGTCGCTGTTGTTTCAGGGCCATCTGTGGTGGGGCCATGCATCCTGGGAACGGTGGGGCCGCAGCACGCTCATCGTTGGCATCGTCATCAATGCTCTGGGCGTTCTGCTGCACGTGCTGTTCTCCGGGCAATCGCCCCTGGGCAACATGGTCTCGGTGATTTCTCTGGTGGTCATCACCTTTCTTGTCGCCGGCCTGTTGCTCGAGCGTTACACATCCGTGCGCCACTTCAACCTGTTTGTTGCGCCCGTGGCGTTCCTTGGCCTGCTCTATCCGATGCTCATGCCGCTGCGCTTTGAGGACTCCGGCTCCATGCTGTTGAAGTATCCGTGGCTGGGAGTACACGTCTTCATTACGCTGCTGGGCCATGTTGGCTTTGCGCTGGCCTTCTGCGGCGCCGGCGCCTACCTGCTGCAGAGCCGGTCACTGAAAAAGGGCAGACTCAATCGCTTCCTGCCCGCCCTCGACACCGCCGCGAACGCCACGTTCTACGCCGCCGGTGGGGGCTTCTTCTTCTTTACGCTGGGCCTGGGGATGGGCGTGTTGTGGTTGTTTGGTGCCCCCGGCGAGTATCTCGACAAGGGCGACCCGAAGATCGTGCTCGCCCTACCCACCTGGTGGGGATTCGCCGGGTATCTCTACCTGCGTGGCGTGCGCCGCCGTCATGGCAGCCGGCTGAAGTGGCTGGTCATCATCGCCTTCGCCATTGCCGTGATCAACTATCTCGCCGTGCCGCATCGCTTCGACGAGCAGCCGGTCGCCCCGGCAGTCTCGACCATGATGCCGAATACCGCCCGGGCCTGAAAACAGAAAGCCCCGCGGACGGTGTCCGCGGGACCTGAGGGCTGTCGAGCCGTTCTGTTGCGCTACTTGTTGAGTTGCTCGGCCTGCTTCTTCAGTTGCTCGGCCTGTTTCTTCATCGTATCGGCCTGCTTCTTCATGTCAGCCGCTTGATCGCGCATGGTTTCCCACCGCTTCTCAAGCAAGTCGGCCTCCTTTTTGGCCGCATCAAAATCCTTCTTCAGCGCCTCCGCAGCACGTTTCATCTGCTCGGAAACCGTGGTCATCTGCTCGGCCTGTTTCTTCAGATTTTCAGCCTGCTTGCGCATCTCACTGGCGACGGGCTGATCGCTGCCACCAAGCCCGAGCATCTCGCACCCGGCAAACAGCAGGGCACACAGGAGCAGGCTCGCCAGGGGGCGAGCAGAATCTGACGACGGGGAGCTTTTCATGATTGCGCCATAGTAGCCACGAGCCGTACGGGACGCAAGGTATCAATCCGGTATGTCATAACTGATCACCTCAGCGACCCAGCTGAAGCTGATATTCTCTGGCGGGGCATCACGGCCCAGATCGACACGATCTTCCGGATGAACCATGAACAGCCTGTCAGCAGCACGCATGTAAGGGCGGCAGATCGCAAGGATCGCATGGCTTACCAGTCGGCGACAGAGCCATCCGTCTCGTAGAAGTACTCCCCCCCCAGCTCCTCGCTGTAGTCGGTACGCGTGATCTGTGCCGCCTTCTCGTCGATGTCGAAACCCAGGCCCGGCTTCGTCGGCAGATCGATGTGTCCATCCCGCACGATCCAGTCATCAACAAACAGACCCGCACCGAGACCTTGATCGATCTGCTCCTGCGCCAGGAAGTTGGGCACCACTGCATCGACCTGCATCGACGCCGAGAAAGCGACAGGACCGATGGCACAGTGGGGCAGGATGTGCATGTAGTAGACCTCCGCCATGTTGGCGATCTTCTTGAGTTCGGTGATACCCCCTGCGTGTGACGTGTCCGGTTGCAGGTAGGCGGCAGCCTGCTTCTCGATGACCTCGCGGAAGCCCCAGCGGGTCAACAGCCGCTCGCCCGTGGCGATAGGGAAGGGCACCTTGTCGGCGACCTGCTTGAGGGCATCGACATTCTCCTGCGGGATCGGTTCTTCGACGAACATCGGTCGCATGCCCTTGATCTCGTGGCACACTTCCACCGCCAGAGCGGGTGTCATCTTGCCGTGAAAGTCAAAGGCCAGTTCGACGTCGGGTCCCACCCATTCCCGCATCAGATAGGCCCGTTCGACAAACTCGTCGATCATCGACGGCGGCTCATGCCCGCGCCACTTGCCGCCGGGACCCGCCTTGAACGCCGTGTAGCCGCCCTTCTTCAACAGCATGTCGAGGCGCTGTTTTGCGGCTGTCTTGCCCTCGTCCGTCAGGCTGCCAATCCCCCAATGGGCGTAGACCCGAATGCGATCCCGCACGGCGCCACCCAGCAGCGCGTGTGTGGGCACACCATAATGTTTGCCGGAGATGTCCCACAGGGCCTGATCGATGCCGGACAAAGCCGTCATCAGCACATTGCCGCCGCGGAAGAAGGCAGAGCGGTAGACGTGCTGCCAGTGATGCTCAATGCGCAGCGGGTCCTTGCCGACGAAGTACTGGGCCAGTTCATCGACGGCAGCCACAACACTCTGCGGCTTGCCTTCGAGGGTGGTCTCACCCCAACCGCTGATGCCGCTGTCGGTGGTGATCTTCACCAGTCGCACGCGCGGCAACGGAAAGAACTGCTCGATGGTGGCGATCTTCATGGCCCGGTCTCCTGGTGTTTGAGTTCCGCCCACGTACGACACAGGACGGCGGTGATGGCATCGGGTAGTTCGTCACCAACAGGGGCAACGATGAGGCGGGCGCGATACTGGATTCGTATGATGCCCGCCGCCTCCTGCGGATAGGGTGTGACATCGAGCAGGCGCAGCTGCAGATCATCGACCCGGGCGAAAGGGAGCATGCTGCCCAGCAGCAACAAAAGTCTCATACGCTTGGGGACGATCTCACTCGGTCTTGGGTTCCAACCGTTGCACAGTCTCGGCTTCGGCCTCGATGCGGTCGAAGTCCCACAGGGCCGGGATATAGGTCAGGTCGGCATGCAGCGGCGCCTGGTCCGCGTAGTGTGTGCTGCCGGGATGGCCCGAGGCACCGCCGGGCACGATCCACTGACCCGTCGTCCAGTCGGCAGGATCAAAGAGATAACGGTTGACGGACAGTCCCGTGACGGTGAACGAACTCAAGGTAAAGCTGCCCGCCAGCGGCGTATCACCATCGCCATGCACGGCATGGCCCGGAGGGTGCAGCAGATCGGCCCACTCGGGAAACATCTCGCCCAGAGGATGCCGGGGGCGAGTGTGGTGCAGCATACCCCAGGTCCAGGTCCGTGGGTCATCACCCAAGTGTCGACTGAGCTGCGCGATCCCGGCGGCGAAAGCCTCGCGCAGCAGACTCTCCCACGTCTGCCCCGGCGGCAGGATGTCGTCGCCCTGGTCGCCGCCGGTCATGGCCAGATGCAACCGCTCGGCGATCTGACGTGCCATGGTATCAGCGCCAGGCACGTTGGCCCACACCAGTTCCACAGCATCCCCAAAGGCGTGGGCCACAAGCCGCCGGATCACGGACCGCCGCGTCACCTGATAGATCGCCGGCGCCGTGGCGTCGCGATCCATACGGCAGTCCCAGGTGCGCAACACGTCGGCGGCGGCCTCTAGCGGCACCGGCAGTCTCTCCCCTTCGAGGGCCACGAGCAGGCGGGCAACCAGGGCGCGCGCCGGCAGAGACAGCCGCTCTGCATGGATGCCTGCCATGTCGTTGATGCCGGCCGTGCCGGGGTCCAGCTCGAGAAGTCGATCCATCACCCGCCGGGCACGATGCTCGGCCGCCATGTACAGGCCGACATAGTACGGGTAGTCGGCACCGGCCACACGCTGATTGCAGGTCACCGCCCAACCCGCATCCGGATCGATCGCCGCCGGCAGTTCGTCGTGGGGGATCATCCCTTGGTCCCACTCATGTGTGCCCGTCCAACCCGGTACGGCTGCCCAGCCATTGGTCTCGGCCCGTATGGGGATACGACCCTCGTGCAGGTAGCCGAAATGCCCGCTCGTATCGGCGACGGCATAGTTGTTGACGCGGTCCGTCCAGTCGGCGAAAGCCGCATGCAATTCGGCGACGCTGTGCGCCTGCATGGCACCCAGCACGGCATTCACCCAGGGGGTGGCCTCGATCAGGCCCGGATCACAGATGGCGATGCCCCAGCCGGCAGCCGGATCACCGGCGATAACGGGACCGTGATGGGTAACCGTCACCTGCAGATCTGCGGCGTCGGCGCCGCGCACATGCAACCTCTCGTCGTAGACCGTCGCCGGGCGCCATTCGTCACCGAAGGCATACTCTCGCTGACCTGCGCCGCCGGTGCCGTCACGGAACTTCTCGATATACAGATCCTGCGTGTCCGCCATGCCGTAGGTCATGCCCCAGGCGACGTGCTCATTGTGGCAGAAGTGCAGGGCGCCGGGCATGCCGGGCACGGAGTGGCCGATCACGGTGAAATCCGGGCAACTGAGATGGATCTGGTAGTAGACGTTGGGCACGTCGAGCCCACGGTGTGAGTCGCCGCCAATCATGGGTCCGCCACTGGCGGTGCGGGTCCCGCCGATCGACCAGCCGTTGGAACCGCTGTCGATGTCGTAGCCGACGCCGGGGATC
>CALFPI010000603.1 GCA_937919035.1 uncultured Gemmatimonadaceae bacterium | reverse complement strand
GTATCTTCCGGTTCGAGCGTCGAAAAATCGAGGCGTTCCAGCAGTTTGTCTGTGACCTGCGTGCCCTCACGTACGACGACCTGGCCATCTTCCTTGCTGCGCAAGCGTCCGAGCTTCTGCTCGCCGAGCATTTCGACGAGTTGCCTGTCACGCTCTGCCTTCAACTCGGCAATACGGACCTCGGCCCCCTGTCGAAGCTCAAGAATCCCGTCCTTATCCTTCTTCTTGGAGCTGTCGGCTCGATCTTTGCGGGAGAACACCTTCCGACCGATAACGACACCTTCCATACCAGGTGGTGCCTTCAGTGAAGCGTCACGCACATCTCCGGCCTTTTCACCGAAGATTGCCCGCAACAGACGCTCTTCGGGAGACAACTCGGTCTCCCCCTTTGGCGTGACCTTGCCAACGAGAATGTCACCCGGGCCAACTTCAGCACCGATACGAACGATCCCCTCGTCGTCAAGATTGCGAACCGCCTGCTCACTGACGTTTGGAATCTCACGGGTGATCTCCTCCTGGCCGCGTTTTGTGTCGCGCACCTGGAGCTCAAACTCTTCGATGTGAATCGAAGTGAAGACGTCCTTTTTCAGGAGCCGTTCAGAGATGACGATGGCATCCTCGAAATTGTAGCCGTTCCATGGCAGAAAGGCGCACAGAACGTTCATCCCAAGGGCCAGATCGCCCAACTCAGTCGCCGGCCCGTCCGCAAGTACCTGGCCCTTATCGACCTTGTCACCAGCAAACACGATCGGCCGCTGGTTCATACAGCAGTCCTGATTTGAGCGCGCAAACTTGGTCAGCTTGTACTCATCAACGTCCGCCGTATCAAGAGGCGAAAGAGGCGTCGACCTGCGCTTGTCTCGGCGCACCACGATTCGATTCGAGTCAGCAATGACGACCTCGCCCGGATTACGTGCGAGCACGACCGCGCCGGAATCAACGGCGATCTTGCCCTCCATGCCCGTGCCCACAAATGGCGCCTGAGTGAACAGCAGAGGCACAGCCTGCCGCTGCATGTTGGAACCCATCAGCGCCCGGTTGGCGTCATCGTGCTCAAGGAACGGAATCAACGCCGCCGCCGCACTGACGAGCTGCTTCGGCGAAACGTCCATGTACTGACATTCCATTGGATCGATCATCGGGTAATCGTCCCGCTGGCGCGCCTTTACCAGATCATTCTTGAACGAGCCGTCCTCATTGATAAGCTCGTTGGCCTGGGCGATCGTGAACCGATCCTCCTCATCAGCAGAGAGGAACTCGATCTCGTTTGTCGCCTTGCCGTCAATGACCTTGCGATAGGGGGTCTCAAGGAAGCCGAAATTATTCACGCGAGCATACGTACTCAGCGACGAAATCAGACCGATATTCGGTCCTTCCGGCGTCTCAATCGGACAGATGCGACCGTAGTGCGTGTAGTGAACATCACGCACCTCGAATCCGGCTCTCTCACGACTTAGACCACCGGGGCCCAGTGCCGACAGACGACGTTTGTGCGTCAACTCATCAAGTGGATTGTTCTGCTGCATGAACTGAGACAACTGCGATGAGCCGAAAAAGGCCTGCACGACGGTGGAAACCGTGCGCGCATTCACCAGATCGTGAGGCGTCGGCTGCTCGTCGTCACGCAAGCCCATGCGTTCGCGGATCGTACGCGACATCCGCGTCAGGCCGATGCTGAACTGGTTTGCCAGCAACTCGCCAACCAGCCGCACGCGACGATTGCCAAGATGGTCGATATCATCAGTAAACCCTTGCCCCATCCGCAGTCCCGTCAGATAGGTCAGGATCGACATGAAATCCTCGAGGTGGAGAATCGTGCTCTCCGCGGGGATGTCCATGTTGAGTCGGCGATTGATGCGATGACGCCCGACATCCCCAAGGTTATAACGCTTGGGGTTGAAGAACAGGCGGTCCAGAAGACCGCGTGCCGTTTCGATGTTCGGCGGATCACCAGGACGCAGCAGGTTATAGATACGTGTCAGCGCATCTTCCTCGCTCTCACTCGGGTCCTTCCTCAAGGTGTTCTCAAGCATGCCCGGGTCGTTTGCCGGTGGGCCTTGAAGTACCTTCACCTTCTTGAAAGGAGAAGCCTTGAGTTCTTCGATGCTGTCTTCGGTGATCTCGGTGTAGCCGTCGGCGACAATCTCGCCCGTGCGCTTATTGATCAGGTCTTCGCTGCCAAGTGTCCTCCCGATCAACTCGTCGGTAATCTCGACTTCCTCTTCCTCGCGGAATAATGCCAGGATTTCGCCATTACGCGAGAAACCCATCGCTCGCAACAGCAGCGACACCGGCATCTTGCGCCGGCGATCGATGTGTACGTAGAGGATGTCATTGATATCCAGGCTGAATTCGAGCCACGGGCCCTTTGTCGGCAGGATCCTTGCCGAGAACAGACGCTTACCGTTCGGATGGATGGTTTCATCGAAGAACACACCCGGAGAACGATGCAGCTGACTGACGACGACACGCTCCGCGCCGTTGACAACGAACGTGCCTTCCTCGGTCATAATTGGCAGTTCACCAAGGAACACGGACTGCTCGACAACGTCCTTTACTGGCTTGTCCGGGCTCTCTTTGTCACGCGTCACAAGACGCAGCGTGGCCCGCAACGGTGCAGCAAATGTCATCCCTCGCTCACGACATTCCCCGACATCATATCTCGGGTTGCCGATCGAGTAGTCGACATATTCTAGAGAGTAGATCCCGTGTGTATCTGAAATCGGGAAAATGCTCTCGAAGACAAGATTGAGGCCACGGCGCAGACGACGCTGCGGTGGGGTATCCAACTGCAGAAACGAGCGATAGGACTCAATCTGGACTTCGAGCAGATTCGGCATCGGCACGACTTCACCGATCTTGCCAAAGGACCGGCGTTGGATCTTGGCCCCGTTGCTTCCCGTTGTCCCGTTTCCGTTGGTACTGGCCTGCGATGCGCTCAAGGGCTGCGCTCCTTCTTAAGCCTGTCCGACAGGAGCCCGCCCGCATGGGCAACGCTTCTGGTCGGGATAAGGTGAAAGCTCACGGAAAGACCGGCGCCGGATATGCGCCGGTTTCCATGAGCTTTCGCTATCAGGCAGTGTGGTCGATGAGGTCGGAGAAATCGAAAGGCTGCTGGATGCCGTTAAGCATACGGAACAGCCGAGGTCCGATCTTACTTGATCTCGACCGTGGCGCCGGCCTCTTGCAGCTTCTTTTGAATCTCTTCAGCCTCAGCCTTTGACACAGCCTCTTTGACGGCCTTGGGAGCCTCGTCAACCAGGGCCTTGGCTTCCTTTAGGCCGAGGCTGGTGATCTCGCGGACAACCTTGATGACCTGAATCTTCTTGTCACCAGCTGCAGTCAGGACGACGTCAAACTCGTCTTGCTCAACAGCGGCCTCAGCGGGCTCACCAGCTGCGGGGCCGGCCATCATCATCGGCGCCGCGGCGGATACGCCAAACTTCTCTTCGAGTGCCTTGACCAACTCGGCCAGTTCCAAAACCTTGAGACCACCGATTGTTTCGATGATTTCGCCCACCTTGGGGCTGACTTCGACTGTCGTTTCCTCGCTCATCGCTCGTGTCCTTCCAGAGTGTGAATCAGCTTCTGTTTTGTTCGAATTTGGATAGCCGGAGGCCATACCGCCTGCCTACGCGGGCGTGGCCTCAGCATCTGCTTTTTGGTCTCTTATCGCAGCCAGGGCAACGACGGTTCCCCGCAACAACGCCGTCAGCACTGCGGACAAGCCATACAGGGGAGCCTGCACAGAACCCACCACCTTGGCGAGCAACTCGTCGCGTGAGGGCAACTTGGACAACTGCCCGACCGCCTCAGAGGTGAGAATCTGACCATCAACATAACCGCTCTTGATGGTCATCTTGCCGCCGCCGTCGATGAACTTTTGCAGAATCTTGGCGGGCGCCACAGGATCGTCCTGCACAAAGGCAATTGCCGTTGGCCCCTTGAGATACTGGCCAAGACTAGCCAGTCCGGCGTCAGTAGCGGCCCGCTTGGCAAGGCGATTCTTCACTA
>CALFPI010000602.1 GCA_937919035.1 uncultured Gemmatimonadaceae bacterium | reverse complement strand
CGCGCTACAGCTACCGCGACTGGGTGGAACTGAAACCCGCCGTCGTCCACTCGCAGACCTATACCGCCTACCGGACCTCGATCATCAATGAGGTCGCCCGCTTCGCCGCCGTCTGTCGTGGTCAGGCGCAGCCCCTGTCGACATTGGCCGATGCGATCGTGGCGCAAAGGCTCATTGAGGGCATCGAGCTCTCCATTGCCGAGAGCCGTACCGTGGATTTGCGCAACATGAACGATGGAAGGCAGGCCTGAATTGACAGATACATCGTGGGTGCTGACGGACAGGGATAACGGGGTCTGGGTCGAGGAACTGCTGCTGAGTGCCGATGATATCGGTGCCGAGGGCGCCTCGGTACGCAAACGTGTGTTGCGGGGTGGTCTGTCCGATGGTGTTGAAGTGATCGATGTCGACAACGGGCAGTTCAGTTTCACCGTACTGCCGACGCGCGGCATGGGCATCTGGCGGGGACGCTATCGCAGTCATGACGTCGGCTGGCAGTCGCCGGTGACGGGCCCGGTCCACCCGGGCTTCGTCAACACGCAGGACCGCGGCGGTCTGGGGTGGCTGACCGGATTTGATGAACTCATCGTTCGCTGTGGTCTCGACAGCAATGGCGCACCAGCGACGGATGTGGTGCCCAACAATATGGGCATCCCGTCGGAGGTCGGGCTCACGCTCCACGGACGTATCGCCAACCTGCCCGCGCATCGTGTCGAGGTCCGCGTATCCTCCGGCGATCCACCGACGATCACGATCCTCGGCGTCGTCGACGAGGCCGCCCTGTTCTATCCCGGTTTCCGCCTGGGTACGGCGATTTCCACCGTATGTGGGTCCCACGCCATTGCCATCAAGGATTCGGTGACCAATCTGCAGGCGACAGCAGCGGAGTTCGAGTTGCTCTATCACTGCAACTTCGGGCCACCCTTTCTGCGGCAGGGGTCGCGCCTGGAACTGCCCGCCCGCCTCGTGGCGCCGCGCGACGCACGCGCCGTCGAGGGGATAGACACGTACGACGAGTACCAGGGCCCCACGGCGGGCTTCGTTGAACAGGCCTACTGGTATGAACCCCTGGCGCTCACTGATGGCACAACGCTGGCACTGCTGCGCAACGCCAACGCCGATCGAGGCGTCGTCGTACGCTACAACACGCAGCAGCTTCCCTGTTTCACGCAGTGGAAGAATACCGCCGCTGTGAGTGATGGCTACGTGACGGGTCTGGAACCTGGAACCGACTACCCGAATGCCAAGGGCTTTGAACGCGCACAGGGCCGACTCATGCAGTTGGCGCCCGGTGCCACCCACCACGTGGATCTGACCCTCGAAGTACACGACAGTGCGGCAGGCGTGCGTGCCGTGCAGCAGGAGATTGCCGCCATCCAGGGCACGACCCGCATCGACGTGCAGTCCCAACCCCTGGCGAGGTTGTCCGGCTGATCAGAGCTGGGACGCGACCCGCTCCCCGATACGGGCCAGCCGCCTCAGATCGGCATCGGGCGGCACGTTGTCGGACACGCCCAGGATCAGGCGATCCCGCTGCGCCGCGTCGTCGAACAGCCGATCCAGGTAACGCTCAAACTCGTCGTTGTGCATCGAATCCGACAGCAGCACCACAGAGGGAATGCCACCCCACACCGTGACCTGCGGGCCGAAGCCGGCACGCAACTCGGCGAGGGACAACTTCGTCATCGGCGCCGGGCACACGGACTCGACCACATCCACACCACACTCGGCGAAGAAGTGCATGAGATGATCATTCTCGCCGTCGGCGTGGGTAAGCAGCAGCTTGCCCGCATCGTGCAGACGCTCGGCGACATGTGTCAGCCACGGAGCGATGTGGGCAGCGAAGAAGGGCGGCCAGGTGAGGTCACGATCGTAGTTGGCTCCCCAGAACACGACCTCCGCCTCACACTGGACCACGGCGTCGAGACAGGCTTCATAGAAAGGCTCCAGCCGCGCCGACAACTCGAGCAGCCTGTCGAGGGAGTCGGCGAAGAGGTAGTAGAAGCGATCCATCGCCGCCAGCTCGTGCAGCACCAGATGGATCGGGGATGCGGCGATGGGCCCGCTGGCGACGGCGAGGCCACGCCCCCCGATGCGCTCGTGAAAGGTGTGGTACGCGGCGGGCGTAGGTATGACCTCGCAGTGGTCGAAGACGTGGGCGACGGCATCAAAGTCAGCGACTGATTCAATAGGATAACGCCGCACGAAGGGCAGGGAGATCCCCTCCGCCTGCATCGCCTGGGTGAGTTCCAGATGTGTCTCGACATCACCGGCGGCTGTGTGGATCACCGAGCGCACGTGCTCGGGGCCCACATCGAGATCGACATCGAGGCCGTGCAGTTCGACGCGGAACGGATAGTCCGGATGGTTGTCGAGGCCAAGCCCGCGCAGCAGCAGGTCCGCCGGATCCCGCTTCATGGTGTAGTCGGCCCGCACGGCATGGCAGGCGACGCCGAGCTCATCGGCAATGCCGGCAGTGTTCATGCCGGCGAACCTCGCCGGCAGAGCCCCACGGGCCTGCAGCGAGATCTGCCACAGATCCATGCGCGGCGCCCATGGCAGACTGGACACGGATTCACCACGCAGGACCGCCAGCAGTTGCTCGCGATAGGATGTCGTCATGCGCCACCTCTGCCGCAGTCGTCCAGCGCCTTGCGCATGGACAGAATGTTGGCGCCGGACACGTCCGACTGGATGTTGTGAACAGCCGCAAAGACGAAGCCCCCGCCGGGAGCCAGATCATCGACGCGGCGACGCACCTCGTCGGCGACCTGCATCGGTGTGCCCGTGGGCAGGACATGCTGCGTATCCACACCCCCACCCCAGAACACGAGATCGTCGCCGAATTCTCGCTTGAGCTCTTTGGAGTCCATGCCGGTGGCGGCAACCTGCACGGGATTGAGAATGTCGACACCAACTTCGATCAGGTCGGGGATGATGTCCCGCACCGCTCCGCAGGAGTGGAAGAACAGCGCCGCCTGTGGGGCGCCCTGCCTGATGCCGTCGAGCAGCTGGCGCAGGCGCGGTTTGAAAATCTGCCGCCACAGATCTGGTTGTATTTGCAGACTCTGCTGGCCACCGTAGTCGTCGCCCTCCTGAATGACGTCGACGAGATCACCCACTTCCTCCAGAGCACGTGTCCAGTACTGCAGCTTCAGGCGGATGATCTGCTCACAGAGGGCCTCCGCCATGGGTCGATCGGCGGCCAGATCGCAGTAAAAATTGTCGAATCCCCGCAGCCATTGGCCCATCTCCATCATGCCCGGGCAGATGCCGCCAAGGACAAAAGGGAAACCGGCATCACGAATGGCCTGCGCCCGTTCCCGCAGACCGGCAAAGCGGGGCTCTGCGGCTGCTTCGGGCCAGGTATAGGCGTCGATCTCGGCGGGCGTCGTCGCCGGACCCAGGGGTGAACTGCAGAGATCGAAGTAGTGGCCATCGTCGGCGATCCGCCGGCGCGTGATGCCCCAGTCATCGGTGTAGTACTCGTAGTCGCCGTCGATGCTGAACTCGAGCCGCCACGCCGGTGGTGGCAGCGGGCGTGAGCCGCGGACGTCCGTACGCAGCGCCGCGTGCACGTCGTCGTGCACAACGGCCAGCTGCTGCATGAGGTGAAAGATCTCCACCGGGCGCTGCGCCAGACCCAGGGCAGAGCGCAGGTTCTGGTAGGCAACCCGGTGAATTCCCGTGACCGGCGTCGACGACAGGTCAAAGGGAATCCGGTCGGGTTCTGTATGCGCGAGTGTCGCCAGCAGGCGTTGGCGTGGTGTCATGGCTTGTCCCCCTGCTCCCAAGTACCCGAATTCCACCATCCAGCGCGAACCCGCTCCGGAGCGGTGACAGTGGCGGATTTGGCCCGGTTCCGCATACGTATAGCTAGTCCCCCTAGCATCTGCCCCCCGGAGGCCCCGTGACCCCACGTGAACGCATGCGTGCCCTCATCCGCCGTGAGCCCATTGATCGCCTGCCCTACCAGTTTGGCGGGCCCAGGGCATCCACTTTCGCCGCCTGGCGGCAACAGGGCCTCAGCGCCGAGCAGCAGCGGCACTGGTCCAGCCTTGTCGGGGAGGAAGGCAGCATCGGCATTGGCAAGTTCTATACGGGCCTGCATCCCCTGTTTGAGGAGCGTGTTATCGAAGAGCACGGCAATCTTCGCACCTGGGTCGACGGCTGGGGCGCGACGCGGCAGGACGCGATCCAGCAGCCCACGGCGGGCTTCGCCACGCGGCGCTGGCTCGACTTCGCCGACAAAACTCCAGACGACTGGAAGCGGGTCCGG
>CALFPI010000601.1 GCA_937919035.1 uncultured Gemmatimonadaceae bacterium | reverse complement strand
ATCTGTCGCACGCCGAGTTCATCAATATGATGGGCCCAGGCCCCCGTACCGGCGTCGATCACCACAGCGTGGGCGCCGTTGCGCAGCAGATAGACATTGCAGCTGTCCCGCCAGACAAACAGGTCCTCGGTCACACACGACCAGGAGGCGATCGCGGGCGGCCCGATTCGTTGACAGTGATCTGAGGCCGGGGTACGTTTCTGGCCCTCTTTCATCATGCCTCCATTCGTCTGAAAACCCCGTTGGACGACCTGAAAATAGAAAAACCCGAACCGATCGACGTCCTGCCACCACCACCCCATCGATGGCAACGCGGGCTGCGGACCAAGCTGATGGCTGGGATCACCGTCATCGCCCCTGTGTGGATTACTGGCTGGGTGCTGTGGACATTGTTCGGCTTGGCGGAGAACTTCTCCCGGCCACTGATTCGACCCTTCCTTTCCAATCCCGACGACCCGCAATGGTACTACCGAGGTTTCGGCTTCCTGTTGACGGTCATCATCCTGCTCATAGTCGGCACAATTACGACCAATGTGTTGACGAGGCGTCTGCTGCAGGCCGGCCGGGAAGCGCTGGAGCGACTGCCCATCGTGCGCACCATCTACTCCCCGATCCGCAAACTGATGGAGACAATGACGTCTCCCGATTCGGCGGGTTTCAAAGAGGTCGTGCTTTTCGAGTATCCACGTAAGGGGCTCTGGACCCTCGGGTTTCTTGCCGGGGATGTGCCCTTCGAGGACGGTCGCACGCCGGCATACAGCATCTTCGTGCCCACCGCACCGAATCCGACGACGGGGTTCATGCTGATTGTGCCTCGCGAGGAGATCCGGATCACTCGCCTGAGCATCGAGGCAGCATTTCAGATGATCGTCTCCGCTGGCGTGGCTGTACCACTGACCCTGCGCCTGCCTGCGGATGTCAGTACCACCGTGACACCAGAAAACCCGACCTGACGACATCCCACAGACCGCTACTCCGCCTTCCCAGCGGGGACGATCGAAGGATGGCATGCCTGCCTGTCACTCTGACAGGTTGCGTCCACGCTCGTCCTGTTTGGCTCCATAGGCCATAACTGCATGTACCCCAACGGGATGCGGTGGCTACGTCCGGTGCCACAGAACTGGGCACGATCCTTGCAGGATGGC
The DNA here is from genome assembly GCA_937919035.1 of uncultured Gemmatimonadaceae bacterium. GTDB lineage: Bacteria > Latescibacterota > UBA2968 > UBA8231 > UBA8231 > UBA8231. The sequence continues at coordinate 7,915 of CALFPI010000601.1, read as the reverse complement.
GGCGACGGTTGCCGTCTCGCGTGTGGTTGTGCCATCCGTATATTCGGCAACAGCACTTCTGCAGAGCCTACATTCGGAGGTAGTTACGGTGTTTCCATTTTTCTTTGACGGGACCATGCTTCTGCTGCTGCCGGCGATGGCACTGGCGCTGTACGCGCAGTCCAAAGTCAAAAGCGCCTACAAGAAGTACAGTCAGATTGGTTCGGCTGCGGGCCTTACTGGTGCCGAGACAGCGCGCCGCCTTCTGCGGGAGAATGGCATCGTCGATGTCGCCGTCGAGGAGGTGGGGGGCACGTTGTCCGATCATTACGACCCACGGGCCAAGGTTGTCCGCCTGTCTTCCGGAATCTACAACGGCCGGCATCTGGCGGGTCTGGCAGTCGCAGCGCACGAGGTCGGTCACGCCATGCAGCACGCCGGTGGCTACTTCGCGCTGAATCTGCGGCACACCTTTCTGCCCGTCGCCAATATCGGCTCGTGGGCAGCGTTCCCACTGTTTTTCATCGGCTTCTTGTTCCAGTCCCCACAGATGGTTGATATCGGCATCATGCTCTACGCCGTGGTTGTCGGCTTCCAGTTGATCACCCTGCCCGTGGAGTTCAACGCCAGTTCGCGCGCGATGGTGCAATTGGTGGACGGTCGCTATCTGCAGGCGTCGGAAGCAGCCGACGCGAAGAAGGTGCTCAACGCAGCAGCCCTGACATATGTCGCCGCCACGGCGACGGCCGTCATGCAGCTGGTGCGGTTGGTGATTCTGCGCCAGGGGATGCGGGACTGAGTTGCGCCTATTCGAGGATTCACTGATCCCGGTGATTCAAGGCGCGCTGGTCGAGTTGGCTGCGCCAACTCTGCTGTGGATCTGGGACTGACGCGCCTATTCGAGGATTCACTGATCCCGGTGATTCAAGGCGCGCTGGTCGAGTTGGCTGCGCCAACTCTGCTGTAGATCTGGACTGAGTTGCGCCTGTAATCGTGAGGGCCTTCTGCCCATCGGGTGGAGGCCCTCCTGTTGTTCTGCCAGGTTCTAGCTGTCGACGTCGGCGAGCCGCACGGGTTGGCGCCTGGCGCCCCAGGTTCCTGGTGGGCCGGAGAAGACGCCCGCCAGTTGTGTGCCGCATTCCGTGCAGACGCCGCTGCCATCGAGGCCCCAGTCCTTCAGCACATACCAGTCCCGGCCGATGACTCGCCTGCCGCAGCCGCTGCAGATTGTGCTGCCGCCCTCCTCATCGTGGACATTGCCGGTGTAGACATGGTGCAGGCCGACGTCGATGGCGATGCGCCGGGACCGTGACAATGTTGCCGCGGGCGTCGGCTGCTTGTCGAGCATACGGAAGTCAGGGTGGAAGGCGGTGAAGTGCACAGGAACGTCGGCACCGAGGTGTTCGAGGATCCATGCAGCCATCTGTTCCACTTCGGTCTCGCTGTCGTTCTCGTCAGGGATCAGCAGGTTGGTGATCTCGAACCAGACGTCGGTTTCCTCGTGCACGTATTGCAGGGCTTCCAGGACAGCTGCCAGGCTGCCGCCGCAGATGTCACGATAGAAGCGCTCGGTGAAGGCCTTCAGATCAATATTGGCAGCATCCATGGCGGCAAAGAATTCACGCCGGGGCTCGGCGCAGATTTCTCCGGCCGTCACGGCGACGGTACGAATCCCCAGTTCACGGCAGGCCTGGGCGACATCGACGGCGTACTCGAGGAAGATCACGGGATCGTTATAGGTAAACGCGACGCTGGCGCAGCCGAGGCGGCTGGCGGCGCGGGCGATGGTTTCGGGGGCGGCGGCGTCCGTGAGGGTGTCGAGTTCGCGCGACTTGCTGATGTCCCAGTTCTGGCAGAAGCGACAGGTGAGATTGCAGCCCGCTGTGCCGAAGGACAGCACCGGCGTTCCCGGAAGGAAGTGGTTCAGAGGTTTCTTCTCGATGGGATCCACGCAGAAACCGCTGGAGCGTCCGTAGGTCGTCAGCACGATGCTGTCGCCTTCGCGGGCACGGACAAAACACAGACCACGCTGGCGATCGCGCAGTTGGCAGAAACGCGGGCACAGATCACACTGCAGGCGCCCATCCCGCACCTTATGCCAGTAACGACCTGTCACCGTCGACATGCTTGCTCCTCCCGTCTGCTTCCGGTACCCTAGTTCGTGAGGCCCTTTTCGCCAAACGTCCATTCAGGGAGGACACTGTGAGCGCCCCGCGTGTTGCCGCCGTCGCTGGCCGTTTCTATCCGGGCCATCCTGTCGAGTTGGCGGCCCTGGTTGACGAATTCCTCGCTGCTGCGACTGATGTCTGTGGTGGCGTGCCAAAGGCGCTCATCGTACCACACGCCGGATATCTCTTTTCCGGCCCCGTGGCGGGCGCGGCCTACGCCCAGATCCGTGGTGCTCCGGTCGAACGTGTTGTCATGTTCGGCCCAGCCCACCGCTGGTCCGTCGCTGGTCTGGCATTGCCGGCAACCCAGACGTTTGAGACGCCTCTCGGCCCGGTGCCGATTGATGCACAGGCTGCTGCGCGAGCTCTGCAGTATGACTTCGTCGAAACGATCGATGCAGCCCATCTGTCAGAACACGCCATCGAGGTACAGCTGCCGTTCCTGCTGCGCTGTCTGCCGCAAGCCTTCGGGCTCGTGCCCTTCGTCGTCGGTCAGGCAACAACAGCGCAGGTCGGCCAGGTGCTGGACGCCCTATGGGGCGGCCCGGAGACACTCATCGTTGTCAGTTCCGATCTGAGTCATTTCCATGATTATGATACGGCACAGTTCCTCGATACGGCGACGTCCGCCGCCATCGAGAGTCTGTCGCCACAGGGCGTGCACGAGGGTAGCGCCTGCGGTCGCGTTGCCATTCAGGCTCTGCTGACTGCCGCGGACCAGCGTGGACTGGCAGCACGCACCGTCGATCGGCGCAATTCGGGCGATACGGCGGGCGGGCGAGATGAGGTCGTAGGATATGGTGCCTATATCTTCGGCTGACCCCCCTCGCCGCCTCAATGACGAAGCGCGTCGTTTGCTGCTGCGCCTGGCGCACGACTCGATCGATGCTGGCCTGCGTACGGGGGCACCGCTGGCGATCGATCCTGCCGATTACACGGGCGAACTCGGTGCTGAGCGGGCCTGCTTCGTCACCCTGCGGATGAGCGACAGGAGTTTGCGCGGCTGCATCGGCAGCACCGAGGCCGTCCGTGCTCTGGCCGCCGATGTTGCCAGCAATGCCTGGGCGGCAGCATCGCAGGATCCACGTTTCGAGCCGCTGCGCCGCGGCGAATACGACGAGCTGCACATCCATATCTCCGTTCTCAGTCCACTGGAGACCCTCGCCGTCGGGTCCGAGCGGGAACTGCTCAAACGGATCCGCCCCGGCATCGATGGTCTGCTTGTGCAGGAGGGGAACCACCGAGGGACGCTGTTGCCGGCTGTCTGGGAGGTCCTGCCCGATGCCGCTCGATTCCTCTTCGAGGTGCGTCGCAAGGCGGGGTTGCCCGGTGACTACTGGTCGCCGACGATGACATTCTATCGTTACACAGCTGAATCCTTCGACTGAGTTATATTTCTGACCACCATTGTTGCCTCTCGCATCACCTTTCCGGAGTGACCATGTATCGAATGATGCACCGATTGACGTGGCTGCTGCTGGCGACATCCGTGGTTGCCGGCGGGGATGTTACCTATGTCCAGGAGGTAGTGAATTCCGGCGTGGGATCGCAGAAGCGCGGCGCGCGGCGCACGGTTCACGAGATCCAGATCAAGGGCGCCCGGCAACGAGTCTCCACCGACATCGAGGCCCCGAAGGATGTGGTGCGTACGTTGCAGAAGCAGGGCGTGATCCTGCAGGGTACGAAGATCCTGCTGCTGGATCAGGGACGGCTGTACGACATCGATCGCGAGGCCTCCACCTACCGTCAACAGACGTTGCCGGCGCCGACACCAAAGCCAGCCCCTGCCACGCCCGGCGCTACGCTGGGCGGGGCCGCCAAGCCGGCAGCACCCGTCGAGCCCAAGGATCGTGAGATCACCGTGCGCACGAAGGTGCTGGCAGATACCACGAGAATCGCCGGTATCCTGTGCCATCGAGTGGCGGCGGAGATGACGGCACGGCACTTCAAACCGGGCACAACGACTGTGGAGCGCATCAACCGCTTCCTCTACCAGGCATGGATGGCAGACGGATTCCCCGCCTATGCGGAGCTGCTTGCCTTCCGTCGCCGACAGGAACAGCAGACGTCCCTGGCGCCGTTGGTGGGCGGTGGCCTCGACCAGCTGGCCGACGCGGTGGAGGACCCTGACAGACTGGCGACGGAGCTTGCGGCACTGCAGGGCTTTCCCATGCAATCGGAGCTGAAGGTTTTCACCACAGTGGGCAAGGCCAAGGAGCGTGAGTTGCTGAGCCTGTCAAGCCGCGTGTTGCGCCTGTCGCAAGAGAGTCTGCCGGAGTCTTTGTTTCAGCCATCCCGGGAACTCAAGCCAGTTCCGTGACAGCATCCCGTCTCGCACTACGCGCGAGTCTTGTCACCACTTGTGTGGTCGTCGCTGTCCTGATCCTGTCGCCCATCGGGGTCTGGCTCACCACCAGTGGAATCGGCCTGTTTGCCCGCGCCCAGGGGTGGGAACTGGCGGTACGGCACAACGCAGGCGCGCTGGTGTCACGCGCCCGCCTGGGCTACGTCACCCTGAAGCACGGGTCACTCGGCGTTGAGATCGAAGTTGCGGAGATCGTTGTGGCCCCATGGGATTGGGAACTCAGCCTGCAGGGGCCGCGCGTGCGCTGGGTGGTGCCCCCTGATTCGACGCAGACGCCTGACCATGCGCCGACCGACTCGCTGCGCCTGCCCATCGCGGATCTGCCGACGATCAACATCGTCGATGGCGCCTTCCGGCTGGAGGATGCCGCTGACAGTCTGACCATCGACATCAGTGGGATCGCGGCGACGCTGACGCCTGGCGACGCACAGGCGCTGCTGGATCTGACGCTTGCGAGCTGGGCGGTGACCAGCGGCCCCACCGACGTGACTGGTGAGGCACGCAGCCGCTGGATTCTGCGCGAGACTTCCGCTGCCCTGGAAGAGAGTTTTGTGCGGGTGTCGATGGACGACGCTCAGGGAACAGTTCGCGGTTCAGCCTCTTTCAACATGACGAAGGGCCTGGCTCTCGAGTCGAGTTTCACCCTGGAAGGTGCGGCAGCGGGGCTGCAGGACCTGTGGCTGGATGGCACCGCGTCCGGGGCGCTGCAACCGTTGGCCTTGCAGGTCACGGCACACGGTGCGGCGCAGCACACCAGTATTGGCCCCCTCGCTCTGCAGGTGTCGGGTGGTGTCGACAGCACGGTCGTGCGGGTTGACTCGTTGCATCTACAGGTGGCCGGCGGTCAGATCGACGGGGCCATCGGCTGGGATGCCGCCAGTGGCAACCTGCAGGGAGAGGCGCGGATCGCGGATCTGACGCTGGCGTCACTGACCTCGGGGGGCATCGACGGCCCGCTGGCCGGCGTGCTGCAGATCAGTGGTACCACCAGCAATCCTGGTATGCTGCTGGATCTTGACGCCCCGGCTGTTACGGGCCTGGCAGCAGAGCCGCTCGATCTGGCACTACACGCTGGTCTGCAGGAGCGGCTGCTCCATGCCCGGATCCAGAGCGATCAACTTGGCTGGCTGGAGGCCCATGGTCGTCTGGCGCCGGCGGCAGGCAGTTACGATCTGGCTCTGACAGGTTCGGTGGATGCCGCTGCATGGCTCGGGCGGGCGTGGCCCCTGGCACTGCAGGGCGTTGTGCACGACGACACCTTGAGAGTCGTCTGCAAGGCCCCACGCCTGCCCTTCGGCGACGATCCGCCGGGGCCGATACAGATCGACGCCGACCTGACCACATGGCGCCACCTCGATCTGCATCTCCGTGTGGCGGGTGATCAGCTTGCGCTACACACCCGCATCGATCTGCAGACGGCGCAATTCGATACGATCACCGGGGCTGCACGCGGGTTGATGCTGGGCAACCTGTCGCACTCGGTGCGAGGGCAGTTGCGTGGTCAGGTGCTGGCCACCGGCTCGTCCGTAGCTACCGGTCGGGCGAAGCTCTCCCTTCGTGTGGACGATCTGGCCGTCGCCGGCTGGCGCCTGGGGCCGACGACACTTACCGCCAGCACGGCCGACGGCGTTGCTACCGTCAAGGCACACGCCGCTGGACTGGACCTTCTGGCAACGATCGATACGACGAGCGCGACACGACTCCAGGTCGACCTGCGCGACGCCGTCCTACGTCACCAGGGCACCCAGGACCAGGACACACAGGACCAGGGCACGCAGGATTCGGTTCGCACCACCGGACGTATCACGGTTGCAGGCATGCCGGGGGATCTGGCTGCCAGTACGATGCTTGTGGATCTCGACAGTGTAGACGCGTCCATCGGCGACTGGGCCCTGTCGTTACCCGGGGGCCTTCACGGCGGCTACAAAGACGGCATGGCACACCTGTCGCCCGCACAACTGCACACCCCTCTGGGTGTTCTGCAGCTGCAGGGAACGGCGGCGCGGGATTCGCTGAATTTGCTCGTGGCACTGGACTCTCTGGAACTGACGGGGATCGAAGAAGTGGCCGCCCGGGGCTCGGCGCGTCTGCAGATCACCGGGCGCATGGACGAGCCGCAGGCAACCCTGCATGCGGCCGTCACGGACCTGCAACTGGGAGGCCGACCCCTGGGTGCAGCGACTTTGTCTGCGGTCCTCAGCGACAGCCTGCGAGGCGTGTTTGAGCTCGGGGCTCGCGGCGAAACCGGCGCGGCACTGGTGGTAGAGCTGGCGGCCTCGGCAGTTGCCTTTCACCCCTGGAGTGAGCCTGCGGGGGATGAACAGGCGCGTCTGCGTCTGGCTGTACGCAACCTGGATGCGTCCACCATCATTACATGGGCCCTCGATGACACGACGGGTTTCACGGCGAGTCTGATCGCCGAGGTGATGGTCCCGGCGGACCGGCTGCAGGGCTTCGGCTGGCGCGAAGTTTCGGGATTCGTGGATCTGCAGGAACTCACCGTGATCCGTGACCGGGTACGCCTGCGCCTCGAGGCCCCCACTCGAGCTGAGTTGGCCCGGGGCAAGGGCCGACTGGACAATCTGTTGTTGCCGGTGGAGGTGTTCCATCGGGATACGAATGCTTTTGAGACAGCGGGCTCGATTTCGTTGAACGGGACCCTGACCGGTGACAGCGGCGCGCTGCAGTTGCGCATCGAAGACCTCGACCTGATGGCGGCAGAACGGGCTCTTCCGGGGCGCGTGTCGATGCCGGCCGGTCTGCTGTCGCTGCAGGCAAATCTGACGGGCAGCCTCGATGCGCCGGCTCTTGATGCCAGCGCCAACGTGCAACTCGAGGACCTGGGATATCTGGCGGCGCGGGTCTTCGGGCGCCCGCGCGCGTGGAATGGCACCGCTACGTGGGTGACGCCCGTAGAGGACAGTCTGCAGGTGACAGGTTCGGCGCCGACCGTCAACATATGGCCCAAGTGGGATGAACTGACCCTGCGGGCCCGATCGGCCGGTATCGATCTGCTGCCCCTGCTGGATCAAGTGCCCGACCTGGAGAACCTGAACGGATTCGTACGCCTCGATGTTACGGGCGATTCGCTGTTAACGAATCCTCGGTTTACCGGTCGGCTGGACGTGGAGGATCTGGAGTTCGCGTTGCTGGATGTGTCGCCGGGCTATCGCTTCGCCAAAGGGAGAATCGAATTCAGCGAACGCAGTGAGGGTGGGTCACACGCGCAACTGGAGGATTTTTCAGGTAAGACCACGCACGGCCCCGGGGTGCTGCAACTGAGTGGATTCTTCGACCTGCTGCCCGGAGGAGACACGGACTTCAGCGTCCAGTTGATGGGCGACAACGTGCACTACGAGTACGACGACTTTTTCACCGCCCCCGACATCGATCTGGACCTGAC
>CALFPI010000600.1 GCA_937919035.1 uncultured Gemmatimonadaceae bacterium | reverse complement strand
CACGCATCAAGCTCCACAGACTCTACCCCACTTTACTGGCTAGTTGATCCACTAGCTGGTGTTGATGGTCGACTCACTCAGCGCAGAACGCGGGTCCGCGTCGCCTCGAGCAGGACTGCATCCCCCACGACATAGTCCACGGCGGCGACCCAATCACAGATTCCTGCACCAGGCAACGGCGAGTCGAGATCGATGCTGGTCGTGTGGCCGTCGTGGTTGGCGGCGGCGACAATGACCTGCCAGGCACCGCTGGTTTCGCTCTGCAGGCGTGTACCATGCAGAGTGGCGGTACGAGTGATGAGGAAGAAATCGAGCTCCAGATGGGCTCCGTCGATGACGGCGATGCGGGCACGACCATGAAGGGAGGCCATGTCGAGGCTGAGACGAAAAACAGTGGCGCTGACAGTTTCCACCGCTGTGATCTGGTACGTGTGTCCCCGTTCGTCAGCGTTGACCACGATGCGCTGACCGGCCTGTGCTGCCTCGAGACCCTCGACGTCGACCGTGCACAACCGACGGTCGAGAGCGACGATGGCGCCATGCTGCACGGGCGCCGGCAAGTTGGTCTGTCGGCCACCATGTGACAGGCTAGCGGCACCGACACCGGTGACGGTACCGTCGGTGACCAGGGCCAGGGAGCCGGCCAATTCGGTACCATCCTCGAAACGGGTGACCTCATCAGCGCCGCGGCCGGGCGACCAATAGAGGTGGACCTCCCCTTTTCGAGTGTGCAGGCTCACGCCGCTCGCCTGTTCGGCATCGGCGGCAATACCCAGGGCGCCTGTCAGACGGGCCTCACCCATGTGTGGTTCGAAGACAAGATCGACACAGGTCGTGGAGTCACCTGGTGCCCGGCGCTGCCAGGCGAGGGTACGGTAGTTGTACGTCGATTGTTCGGGCCTGCCCATGACCCCTGTGGAACGGGCACTGCGCATAATGGTGCCCGGTGTCGTGTGCAGCACATGCAGGTCGAGATGCGCACTTTCGTCGTGGACGCTCGTCCACGTGCCGCGGGCGCTGTTGCCGGCGTCGAGAAGGCAGACGTCATCGATCCAGGCCAGGCCCAGGTGATCACGATGGCGGACCGCGTCGAGTTGACCGCGCTCGATGTCCGGTCCCGCCAGGGTGCCCGGCTGCGCCTGTGGAACGACGCCTTCTATCTGTAGGCTACCCTCCAACCCGCGGCACAGCCGCCAGTGGTCGTCGCCACCATGGACCCGGGCCAGATCGATGAGGGCGACACCGTCGTCACCCGTCTCAATGAACGCGATGAGTCGACGGTAGGTGACCCCAGGTTGCGTCCAGCGCATGGCCTGTGTGTCGAAGATCCAGCGCCGCGCCTCGATTTCGACGACTTGCACACCGTCGGTGCGCAGCACCCGCACCAGGCGACCACGGCCAGCGATCTCCTTGAGAAAGTGCCAGGGCGTGTCGAAGGGCAGCTGCAAGGGCTCGACTCCATCAACGACCGACCACACACAGTTATGTGTCGCCCAGTTACCCTCCCAGGAGTCGACGTGGGCCCACGACTGCGGGTAGCCGAGAGTCGATAGGAAGGGACGGTCGAAGGCATACAACTGCACGTCCAGCAGATCCTGATGCCGGTGCCACGGCGCGTCACCATAAACGATGCCGGCAGCAGCCCGTTCCGGAGACTCGCCGGTGCGCAGGATGGCGAAACCGACGCCATCGTGGATGGTGCTGCCAGGTGTCGATGGTTCGTCGGCCCGTTGCCTGTCAAGCAGCATACGGGCGGCTGCAGAACCGAGGACGGCAGCGCGCTCGAGGGTTGGATCATCGAGCGGCTTGAGGGGCGATCGCTCGGTGAGGGGATGCTGCACGCCGGCGCAGCTGCCATCGCCGAAGTGAAAGGGGATGCGCCCCAGCACGGTCACGTCATATGGAGCCCGCACCAGTCTTTCGAGACGCGGGTCGTCGGTGATCGAAGGAAAGCGGGAGACCGGGTAGGCGTCAGGTTGCAGGGCGCGCAAGACGGCCACCTGATGCTCTAATTCAAAGACGCCGCGCGTGTGGGTGTCGTTATAGCCGCCGGTGGCCTCTGGTGGCATGCCGTCGGCGGTGAAGTTGTTGCTGACGAAGACACGCAGCCGGTCCGGTCCTCGATCGTACAGCCAGTCCATGACGTCAGTGGTGTCGTCGCGGTCCAGCGCCTGCAACGCCGAGAGCACACCCAGGCTGGTCCGCGGCTTGTTGCTGAGGGCGCCGCCATCGATGGCGTTCTGCATCAGGCAACACAGCGCCTCCTCGATCAGCAGACACCCGTCGCCGGCGTCGGTCAGCACCAGTCCCTGGGCATGGGCGCGGGCAATCCACTCGTCGTCGGTGCGCAGCAAGGGCCAGGCGGTGTCGTAGGCGAGGGCCAGCACGTCGGTGACACCCGGCACGTCAATGGCGTAGGCGAGGGCCCCCTTACGATACAGTGCGGCGATGGGATCCTCCATGCCCGCCCAATCGACGGGGCCGCCGTCCCATGGTGTTTCCACTTCCTGCGAGGGGCCGTGACGGAATTGTGGCGCTGCGGCAACGTAGACCTCTTCCAGCGACCAGCGCAGCAGCATCACGCCGAGACGGTGCGCGACATCCAGATCATCGGGGTGGCGGCGCAAGTGGTCGGTGACGGTGCGCAGAGCGCCAAGGAATTGACTGATGAGCTCACGATGGCTGGAGGCGCAGAACAGGAATACATGGCCCTCGTCATCGAACCAGCCGAAACCGTCATCGACAAAGTCGCCGGAACTGAAGTCTTCGATGCGCAGGTCGTTGCTGGGAAACACGGCGGCGCAGGCGGGACAGGTGGAGCGCAGATCTCCGGGCCGGTGGTTGCGGGTCCACGGGTAGAAACCACCGTGGGCGAAGATCGCTGTGCCACAGGCGGGGCAACCCTGATGCACGTTGACATAGTGAGAACGAGGAAACTCAGCCGCCGGCAACTGCCGCCACAGTGTGTCATCATCCTGCGCCAACCACCAGAGTAAGACTTCATCGTCACCCGCCGGCACGAGCGGTTCATCCTGCAGTGTCTGTCGTGTGCGACAGCTCGTGCGGCTGCCGCCAAGAGGCCAGCGGCGCGGCCACAGCTGGCCGGCGTCGGTGAAGGGCTCACGCAGTTGCTCGAGGCCGCGCACGGCGATCGTCGCGTTGTCGGTGCTGCCGGCAGCGTCGGTTGCCAAGACCGGATAGTCGCCACCCACACAGGGTGAGCGCAGGTAGTACATCCACGCCTGATCACGTCGCGACCAGCGGTGGTCGAGCTGTTCAAATCCAGGGGCTTCCAAGGTCGGCCGTTGGGCAGGGCCACCAGCGATGGGCAGGCGGAAGAGGCGATCCGTGAGCACTACACGTGGCGTCCAGAGAATCATGCGAGAGCGGCTCCTTTGTGTGTGGCTGTGGCCCGATCGCAAATTGGAAGGGTAGCCGACATCGATATGACGGATAGGGATGGTTCCTCCGCGCCTTGCGGAAAAGACCCGCATTTTGGTACCATACGCTCGGAGTAACCCCATGGCAATGACCGGGGGCGAGTTGCGTCGTGCGCCTGATGAACTAGTGTAGCATCCGGGTAGAATTGCAGGCAGTTCGTGCTAGTGTTTTTGAGCCG
>CALFPI010000599.1 GCA_937919035.1 uncultured Gemmatimonadaceae bacterium | reverse complement strand
GGCACCGGCCATGCCGTCGAGGAAAAACCCGTAGGCGAAGTGCCCCTTGTTGGGATCATCACCGCGGGCGTACGGATTGAAATCCGGGTCAGGATTGTATTCCACGATCTGGATCTGCTGTTCCCAGGGCAGGTGAATGTTCTCGCCACCGGGGTAGGTCATGCTCGGCGTCGTCCACTGACGATCGAGGTTGCCCACGCGGATCAGCATGTAGTAATCGTCGGGAGAATCACCACCCGACTCGCGATAACTCTTGGCGACGTTGGTGGGCAGGAACGTCTCCCACAGGTCGCCCGCAGTGAAGACACCGCCCTGGTCCTGCGCCAGGGCTTGTGTCGACACCAGCGTCACGAGTGCCAGCGCGCACGCCGCTCGTGTTATGGTGTGGAACTTGGTCATGATATGGATCTCCTAAGCTGTAGTCGGCAGGATTTAGAAGTCGAGGCTGAACCCGAGGTTCAGACGACGCGCCGGCCCATAGATGGGCAGACCGTTTCCGTTGAAGGCCCGGCCGAGTACACCTGTCGGATCCTCTTCGGTTTCCCAGAGGATCTGATCCTCTGAGGTCCCGCCGCCGTTAAAGGCGATGATATTCTCACGATCCAGGAGATTCCGGACCTCGAAGAAAGCGCTGATGCGCTGGTTCCCATAGTCGAATCCACGCGTAAGCCGCAGATCCACAGTCAAATTGTAGGGAGCCCGCTTCGTCTCGTTCTCGCGTGGATCCGTTGAGGTTGCAGTCACCCGATAGAGGAAACCGCTCTCAAAGCTGCTGATCATCGAGCTGCTGACAGCGTACGGCAGATCGGCCATCAGCGTCAGCGCCACACGGTGGGTGCGATCGAAACCGGACGTCAGCGGATTGCTGCCACCGGCGACGGTGCGCTCGATCGTATTGAAGCTTTCACGCTCGTCGAAAGGAATGTCCGTGTCGCCCTGGGAAGCAGCGAAGGACGTCTGCGACGGATACGGGCTGACGTCGCCGGCAGATCCCGACGCCTTGATGTAGCTCAGGGCGTAGTTCAGGCGCCAGTTGACGCGACTCGAAGCCCGACGCTCCAGGCCCAGTTCCAGACCACGACTGTCGGCATACCCACCACTTGTGATCAGCGTATACGAGCCACCCGTTATCGGATTGATCGAGTAGCCGATGTTGCTGTAGTTGTCGATATCGCGGTAGTAGGCGGCGACGTCGAGCAGGTAGTCGGGATGGAAGCTGTACTGCAGACCCATCTCGTACGCAGTTGCCTGCGACGGGTCCCTGGCGACGTCCTGCGTGCTCGGCAGCGACTCCTGGGCGAAGGTGCCATAGTTCTCATAAATCGTTGAGAAGGAGGGCGCCGAATAGAATTTGCCCCAGGAGTAGTACATCGCCGATTTCTCGGACACCGGATGCGAGATGCCCAGACGCGGCTGCCAGAACCACTTGATGGGAATGTCGCGGTCCCGCACCTCTGTGCGTGCAGTCTGTCCCGTCGACAGCGTTTCAATCACGAAAGGATCGAAGAAGTTGGTGAACTGATCCACACCGACATCAAAGCCATCGAGGCGCAGGCCGGCGTTGACGATCACCCCTTCATATTCGATACGATCCTGTACGTAACCGGAGTATTCCTTCGGATTGACCTCGAACTGGGTCTGCTGAAACGGGAACTGCAGATCGTAGCCGATGGGCACGGTCGTCAACTGTTCGAAGTTGTTGACTTCGTGCCGGCGGAACATGACGCCCGCCTTGAGCTGATGGTTGTAGTTCACCTGGCTGGTGATATCGAACTTTGCCTGGGTGACGTTGCGCTCGATTTCATTGTAGTAGAACGCCGCCTTCTTGAAGCGGTACTGATTGCGCGAGAATCCAAGGCTGAAGCTCTGATCCTGGATCAGCGTGCTGAAGAAGGTCGGTGAGCCATCCGGACGTGTGCCGTTGCCGCCGTCGACGCCCAGATACAAGGCCGCCTCTGCCGCTGTGTCGATGCGGATGAAGTCACCATCCTCACCGATCTCCGGCGTGCCGTTGGCATTGTCGTCAGAGTAGCCGAACTCGGACTTGCGGTTCAGCTGAGAGACCTTGATTTCGTAGAACGTGTTCTGCGACAAGGTGTGCGTCATGGCCAGATAACCCATGGAGCCCAGCTTCTTGTTCCCCATGTTGCCTTCGGGGAAGAACTTGTAGACACCGGTGAAATCCCGGTTCGTCCAGCCCCCGAGTCCGCCGCCATCATCCACCGTGCCACTGGCTGTCAGCTTGATTGCGTCCGATGCCTGGTGGGTGAGCTTGAGACTGTAACGGGCGGAACGGTGCTGCTCATAGGAGAACTGACCGCTGTCATCGACGTAACGCAGGGTGCCGAAGTAGTGCGTCTTGTCGCTGATGGGACCGCCGATGGACAACTCGGCCTCGTACGGCAGATCGTCGCCGTAGCCGACCTTGTCGATCGTGCTGTTGTCGAAGGTGTAGGAAGCGGCTGCATCACGATCGGCCGCCTCGGTGCTGGCCAACTTGGTGTCACGCTCGGCGACGTAGTCGTTCAGGTCGCTGTAGACACCGGTGCCCGCATTTTTGATGCCTGACGGACTGAAGCGAAAGAACAGGCGCGCCTCGATCTCGTCGCCACCCTCACGAGTGGTAATGTTGATGATGCCAGCCGACGCTGCGTCGTACTCGGCGTTGAACGTGCCCGAAATGATGTCGAGGCTCTGCACCGACGACGTGTTGATGCCGACGGCAGAGTATTCGTTGGCCGAGGAGCGATTCTGCACGGCGTAGCCATTGGACACGCCCGCGCCCTCACCGCCACGGAAATACGTGTCGGATACGTCGATCCCGTCCAGTAGAATCCGCGAATCAGACTTGCGACCGCCACGGATGTAGCCACCAAAGACGGAGGGCGTCGTTTCCACCAACTCACTGATGTCGGAAACGGGCATGGTGTTGTTCAGTTCGGCGACACCGATGGAGGCGCTGCTCGAGGTGCGCGACTTCTCCACCAGGGGCGCTTCGGCCATGATGGTGACAACCTGCCCGGAAATGGTCTGGCGGTCCATGTTGAAATCGATCGCCGACGTCAGATCCAGACTGACGGAGACATCTGTCTGCGCCAGCGCCTTGAAGCCGATGTAGCTGGCGGTGACTGTGTATGATCCCGGTGGCACGTTGAGGATGAAGTACTTGCCCTCATCGTCCGTTGTTGTTCCCCTGGGTGTTGTTCCCACAATGGTGACCACGTTGGCGCCGATCAACGGCTGACCTGACGCATCCGTCACCTTGCCAGCAAGTTTTCCGTTGCCGGCGATGGCCATGCTGCTCAGTACGAGCAGTGCGACTGTGGCAACCCACAGCACGGGCCCGGATCGGGTTGGTACAAAACGCATAGCGACCTCCCTCGCGTTGAGAATACTTCGTTCGAACGCGCTCAGTAAGATTCGGGTCCCGCATCCGAAGTGGCGGAAATCCCGAGAAGACTGCAAGTGGTAGTTTGATTTGGTCATCGAATCGACAATATAGCGAAGATTGCCAAACTCTGTAAAGGTATACGTCTATGAAAGGTAAATATCTGTTTACCCTGATGTTATCCTGTGTTATTCACCATATGGAATCGGATTCCGGCCTTTGGCTGCTGACG
>CALFPI010000598.1 GCA_937919035.1 uncultured Gemmatimonadaceae bacterium | reverse complement strand
AAGGAGGCGCCCAGCAGCGCACCACCAATGGAGGCCACCCGCCGGGGCCCCAGTCGGTCCTGCAGCCGCCCGGCGGGAATCACGACGACGGCGAAGGTCGCCAGCGCCACCGAGAAAGCCCATTGCGTTGTTGAACGATCCCAATCGAAGGCCTGCTCCAGCGGTTTCACAAACACGCTGAAGGCGTAGACCGTACCCAGGACCACCTGGACGATGAGGGCGCCGGCAACAACGGTCCAGCGCCGCGATGTGTCCATCACCTGTTCGTGCATCTCGTATCCCCCTCCCAATCCCGGAAAAAAACGTCGCCGCCGGGCGACTCACCGAAACCGGATCAACTTTCGTGCCATGATTCGCCCTGCGATTCTGGCACATGCCTTGCGCGGCAGCAGGTCCGAATCACACCGTTCACAGGAGTAGAAAAGATGACGCCAAGAGAGCGCTGGCTGGCCGTGCTGCACGGGCAACGGCCGGATCGCATCCCTATGGACTACTGGGCCACCACCGAGGCGACACAGCGACTGCAGACGCATCTTGGTGTCACCAGTGAGCGCGCTATGCTCGAGCGGCTGCATATCGACCGGCCCCTGACGGTGGGGCCCGCCTACGTCGGCCCCGTGCCCGCTGAGGGTGAGGATATCTACGGCTGTCGTCACCGTATCGTCGATTACGGCACCGGTACCTACAGCGAATGCACCTTTCATCCGCTGGCGGCCTACAGCAGCGTCGCTGAGATCGAGGCGCGTTACCACTGGCCGGAACCCGACTGGTACGATTACGGTGGCCTGCCTGCGCAACTGCTGGGTTGGGAAGAGTATCCTGTACGTGGTGGTGGGTCAGAGCCGTTTCTCATCTACAAGAAGCTTCGCGGTCAGGAACAATCCTTCATCGATCTCATCGAACATCCTGACATCGTCGACTTCTGCCTCGATCGGCTCTTCGCTCTGGCCCATGAGAACACGACGCGGATCTTCGAAGCCCTGCCGAGTCGTGTCGATATCAGCTACGTCGCCGAGGACATGGGAGGCCAGGAAGGGCTGATGCTGTCATTGGCGCATCTGCGGCGCTTCATCCTGCCACGCATGCGCAACATGGTGGAACTCGTGCACAGCGCCGGGGCTCTGGCCTTTTTCCATTCGGATGGCGCCATTCGCGACGTCCTGCCCGACATGATCGACATGGGGATGGACGTGCTCAATCCGATCCAGTGGCGCTGTAGCGGCATGGAGCGCGAGGGACTGAAGCGGGACTTCGGCGAGCGGCTCATTTTTCACGGCGGCGTCGACAATCAGCAGACTCTGGCCTTCGGCACACCTGCAGATGTACGTGCCGAAGTAGCCGAAAATCTGCGCATTCTGGGCGCCGGCGGTGGCTACATCCTGGCGCCATGTCACAACATTCAGGCCATCAGCCCACCGGAGAACGTGGTTGCCCTGTATGAGGCCGGGCTGGAGATGGGTTGACCCTGAGAGAGGCAGAGATGTCGCTATAAATCCCACGCGTGGGACACCAATGTCCCATACAGGGGGCGAAGATGTCCCCTTCAGGGCTCTGGACGGTTGGCATATGGCTTGCATACCAATCAGGGTGAGGTCCATAGAGGTCTCTCCTCATCCCTCGGGAGCAAGTACAAATGGCAGACCTGAAAGCGATAGCGGAAAATCTCATCAAGGGGCAGGCGCCCCTGGTGGAGCAGGGCGTACAACAGGCCCTCGACGAAGGCGTCCCCGTGCGCGAGATCCTGCACGAGGGACTCATTGCGGGCATGAACGTTGTCGGCGCCAAATTCAAGAACAACGAGTTTTACATCCCTGAAGTCCTCATCGCAGCGCGGGCGATGAAGGTCGGCATGACCCTGATCCGCCCCCGGCTGGTCGAGGAAAAAGTCGAACCGGCAGGGGTCGCCGCCGTTGGTACCGTAAAAGGTGATCTGCACGACATCGGCAAGAACCTGGTGGGGATGATGCTCGAGGGGGCTGGTTTTCAGGTCGTCGACCTGGGCATCGACGTATCCCCTGAAAAGTGGGTGGACTCCGTGCGTTCCAGTGGCGTTCAGATTGTCTGTATGTCGGCGCTGCTGACGACGACGATGCCCTCCATGAAGGCCACTGTCGACGCGCTGAAGGAGGCGGGTCTGACGGACAATGTCCGCATTCTCGTTGGCGGAGCCCCGGTGACCGACGCCTACGCCGAGCAGATTGGTGCCGACGGCTACGCTCCCGACGCGGCAAGTGCTGCCGACCGCGCCAAGGAACTGATCGCCGAGTTGGCCAACTAGCAGGTAGAATTCGGCCCGTGAACTCCCATGAGATACGTCGATTTCGCAGCGCACAACGACGAAGTACGCCGTGTCTGGCACGCATATCGGTCCGGTCAGCCCGTACGGCCGCCGATGATTCTCGGGATCAACGTGCGCTACACGATGTGGCAGCCCGAGGCCAATCCCAACGGCATCGATTTCGGTCGCTACTTCACCGATCCCAATGCCATGCTCCAGCGTCAACTCGAACACAAGTCCTGGGTGCGGCGTCACGTGCCACAGGATGTCGAGATGGGGGGAGCCCCCGAAGAGGGTTGGGATGTTCAGGTCGATTTTCTGAATTCGTACGAGGCCGGATGGTTCGGCTGCAGCCTGCGATTCTTCGACGGGGAGGTTCCCGACTCGGAACCGGCTTTCGCTGAAGAATCACAGCGCCTGCGCCTGTTGCAGAGGGGTGTTCCCGACCTGTACGACGGCGGGTTGATGGCACAGAATTGGGAGTTCTACGAGCACTTCCGTCAGCTGCAGCAGGATGGTTTCGAATACGAAGGGCGGCCCATCAGGCGCGTGTTGCCAGCGGGTCTGGGTACCGACGGGCCCCTGACAGTAGCGTGTAACCTGCGTGGTGCGGAGCAGATCTACGCCGACATGGCGCTTGATCCCGGTTACATGCGGGACCTGCTGGAGTTCATCACGGATGGCACCATCGCCCGTATCAAGGCGTATCGACAACGCCTGGGTGAGGCCGAGCGCACTGCCGGTCTGGGCTTTGCCGACGATGCCGTGCAGTCCATCTCGGCCGAGATGTACCGTGACCTCGTGCTACCCTGTCACCGACGTCTGATCGAGGAACTGTCAGATGGTACGGCGGCCAACAGCATACACCTCTGTGGTGCTGCCACGCATCACTTTGCCTTCCTGCGAGACGAGTTGAACATCCAGTCCTTCGATACGGGTTTCCCTATCGATTTTGCCCAACTGCGGGCGGATCTGGGGCCCACTGTCGAGATCAAGGGCGGGCCTTCGGTGATGTTTCTGCACCACGCCACGCCCGCAGAGGTGCGTCAGGAGGTGCAGCGGATTCTGGCCAGCGGCGTTGGCGCCGGCCGCCGGTTGATTCTGCGCGAGGCCAACAATCTGCCACCCGATGTCAGTCTCGAAACACTGTGGGCCTTCTACGATGCGGTCCGTGAATTCGGTGTGTATGGCGAGTCTGACCATGAGGAGGCGTCGGCGTGTTCCTGAAGATCGTTGCCTGTGAGGTGTCCTTCCGCGAAATCTGCTACTGCGCGTCGCGCTCCCCGAACCACTTTGACTTCGACTTCCTCAGTCAGGGCTACCATGACAATCCCGTCATCGGCATCGAGCGGATTCAGGAACGCCTCGATGCTGTGGAGGAGGGGCGCTTCGACGCCATCCTCGTCGGGTATGGTCTGTGCAACAACATGCTCAACGGGTTGCGGGCGCCGGCACACACCCCCCTGGTGATCCCACGGGCGCACGACTGTATCACTTTTTTCCTCGGCTCCCAGGCGCGCTACAACGAGCACTTCCTCGGGCACCCGGGTTCGTACTACTACACCACGGGTTGGGTCGAGCACCGCGAGCGCGGCGGCGAGCGCCTGGAACGCAAGCAGGGCGCCGGCCTCGGCACGCAATTGCAGTACGAAGAACTGGTGGAGAAATACGGCGAGGAAAACGCCAAGTACCTCGTTGAAGTCATGGATGGCTGGTCCTCCAAGTACGAACGCGGGGTCTACATCGACTTCGACTTCTCCCACCACCTGCCGCACCGAGACACCGCCTGTGCGCAGTGTGAGAGCCGTGGCTGGAAGTATCAGGAGGTCCCCGGCGATCTGACCCTGTTCCAGAACTGGCTCGATGGCGACTGGCCAGACACAGACTTCCTGCAGGTGCCCGCGGGGAGGGAAGTGCGCCCAAGTTACGATGATGGCGTGATCCACATCGCGCCGATCCCTCAGGATTGAAGGAGAGCAAATGTCCCTGATTCGCATCGGTGAGAACCTGCACTGCCACATTCCCTCGGTGCAGATATCGGCGCGTCGCTGGTTGACAGGTGATGCGCTAGATCGCGAAGCTGGGCAGCGGCACCTGCGGCAACTCGTTGACAGCCAGGTGGCGGCCGGTGCCGACTACCTCGACGTCAACGTCGATGACTTCCTCACCGATCCTGCCATCGGGGCCCAGGGTACGCGTGATTTTCTGGCACATGTGTTGTCCATGATTGTCGAATTTGGTGGTGGCGTGCCGCCATGTATCGATAGTTCCGATCCGTCCCTGCTCGAATTCGGCCTCAAGCACTACCATGAGGATCTCGCAGGCGGGAAGACGCCGCTGGTCAACTCCATCACGGTCAATCGCCTCGAGTCGCTGCAGCTCCGCCGGAGGCTGCCCTTCGCCGTCGTCGGCATGCTTCTGGAACGCGCCGGCGAAGAGAACGCCGGCTTCACCGATATCGCCGATGCCGGGGTCTACCACGAGACGGCGCGCAGCATTTTCGTCGCCGCGCGCGAGGCAGGTTGTGCCGCCCACGAGATCTTCTTCGACCCGACCGTGGGGCCTCTGGGGGCCGACATGGTGGGCTACACGAAGCGCACCTTTGAGGGCATCCGGCTGATCCACGAGGATGCCGACATGGCCGGTGCCCACGTCGTGCTCGGCCTGTCGAACTGTTCTGATGGTCTGCCGCGACGCCTGTCCATCAACCGTGCCTACCTGCGAGTGGCCATGGAGTACGGTGTGGATGCGGCCATCTGTGACGCCGGACAGATCTCCGGGAAGGATCTGTGTGACCCGCGGATCCTCAAGCTCATTCGCAGCATCGCCTCGGGGGAGGCGACGGACTCGCTGATGTTGCTCGTGGACTACGCCCAGAGCCAGCCACGCGCGCCGGCGCCGGCAAAACGCCCCCCCGTTGCCGATCCTTTTGGCGAGGCCCTGAACGATCCGCAGAAGCGGGTCTTCATCCTTGAGTTGGCCCCCTCTGAGGGCAGCATGGACCAGATGTTCCAGTTTGCCGAAGAAGGACGCGACACGGACTGGATCTACACGATCACCGATACGCCGGGTGGCAATCGTACCCCTGGACCGGACACACTGGCCCTCGAGGTCGCACGCTTGAGTGGGCGCCAGCCGATCATGAACCTGTCCTGCAAGAGTGACGATCGCAATGCGCTGATTCGTCGGGCCCTGGCGCTGTATCATCAGGGGCTGCACCACTTCTTCGCCATCAGCGGTGACTACCCCACCGGGGGCCGGCCGATCTTCGATCTGGATGCTGTGAGCCTGGTGATGGCTCTCGACACGTTGCGCCGCGGCCTTGGCTTTCCCGATCTGTTGCCCCGCCCCGGCGGGGCGCTGCAGGAGCTTCGCATCGGCGCTGCCGTCTCACCCTTCAAGTACAGCGAGGCGGATCTCTGGGGTCAGTATCTGAAGGCCTGGAAGAAGAAGGCCGCTGGCGCCGACTTTTTCATCACTCAACTCGGTTACGACGTCGCCAAATTCCAGGAATTCAAGCTGTGGATGGGCCGCGCAGGGATGGCCGATACACCCGTCATTCCCATGGTCTACTTCCTGACGCCGCAGTTTCTCAAGGTGCTCAACCGAGTCCACGTCGCCGGCGCCGTTGTGCCCGATGAACTGAAGAAGAAGTACCAGGGCCGACTGGGTCCCAAGGCAGAGATCAGCCGCCTGCGTGGCATGGCATTCACCGAACTGGCTGAGTACCAGAAACGCATGGCTGTGCGCCGCGCCGCTCTGCTGAGCCACATCCTGCTCGATGGTCTCGGCTACAAGGGCATCAACCTGGCAGGCATCACGGCCATGGAGGATGCGCGGGCGGTGCGGGACGAACTGGCCGCCCTCGCTGGTCGTGACTGGCGGGAAAGCTGGGAGGAGTACCGCGACGCGGACGGCACCCGGCCCATGGATCTGTCTCCCGTCGAAGAGGCTTTCTATCTGTTCCCCCAGGGAGAGGATGGCCTGCTCCTCGATGAAGCCCTGCTGAAGGCCGACCGCAGCCGCTACACGCCGGTGGATCCTGCCATGAAGAAGCTGCACCACCGCTACTTTGAAGAGGGCCAGGGCTTCAACGGGCTGCTGCGCTGGATGGTTGGTGGTGATGCAGGGGGCTTCCGCCTGAAGGCGGTAACCCTGTTTGAACAGGCGATGAAGACGTCGAAACTGGGGTGCGAGATGTGCGGCGACTGCCGCATTGCCGACCTGGCCTACCTGTGTCC
>CALFPI010000597.1 GCA_937919035.1 uncultured Gemmatimonadaceae bacterium | reverse complement strand
ATCAGCTGCACGTGCGCCCACCGGTGCGGCGCAATCTGGCCGTCGTGCTGGCACCATCCTGTCCGGGTGTTGCCCGGGCGAAGGTGCGCACAGCACGGCATGGCGAAGCCGAAGAGGCTCGCATCGGGGAGGATGCGCGTGTCGTCGTGCACAGCGGTGGTGGCGACCTCGAGGTGGATGGCCACCCGCTGGCGGGACTGGCCCTGGTGACCGTCGCCGGTCGGCACTACAGCATCGATGACTCGGGGATCGCCGTCAGACCACCGTTCCTGCCGGGATGACGCCCCCCTTGGGGACGACGATGATGCCCTCGCGGATGTACCAACCGTCACCGTCGGCCTCGGTCACACCGGCTTCGTTGAGCAAAAGAACGTCGTCGCCGACGCGGGCGTTCTTGTCGATGATGGCGCGGTGCAGCATGCAGCGCCGGCCGATGCCAATGGGTGGGATGCCCGCCGCCAGGTTGTCGGCGATCTGCTCGGCACTCTCGTAGTAATCGGCACCCAGAAGCAGGCAGGAGTTGATGTGGGTGTCCTGGCGCACAAAGCTGCGCGGGCCCACGATCGAACGACTGATCATCGACTCATCGATGATCGAGCCCTCACCAAGCATGCTCTCCCGCACAACACACTGATTGATCTTGGCATCAGGCAGATGCGTGCGGGCTGAGAAAATGGGAAATTCCTCGTTGTAGAAGTCGAAGCGAGGCATACGATCCAGCAACGACAGATTGGCATCAAAGAAGGAACCGATGGTACCGATATCGGCCCAGTAGCCAGCAAAGACGTGGCCGCAGATGGCGCGTCTGCCGATGGCGGCGGGCAGCACGTCGCGACCGAAATCGACGTGCGCCGGATCGCCGACTTCGGCGACCAGGACACTCGTGCGAAACAGGTAGATGCCCATGGAGCCGAGGAATCCGCGACCCGCCGGCGTGTCGGCTTCAAAGGCGTCGAGTTCGGCCTCGTGCTCGGGCTTCTCGACGAACTGCGACAGATCACCCTGTTCGGTCAGTCCGAGGACGCCGAAGCGGGGTGCCTCCTCCCGTGACACCGGCGTCACGCCCACGGTGATATCGGCGTCGCGTGCCAGGTGTTGCTGGATCATGGCACGATAATCCATGCGGTAGAGATGATCACCCGACAGGATCAGGATGTGCGCGGGGCGCTCGCGCGCAGTGACGATGTGCGCCAGCGTGCGCCGCACGGCGTCGGCTGTCCCCAGATACCAGTCCTGGCTGTCGTTGGTCTGTTCGGCGGCCAGGACCCGCACCGAGCGGCCCGCCAGGCCGAACTGATAGGTCTCAGCGATATGGTGGTTGAGGGAGGCCGAATTGAACTGG
This sequence comes from uncultured Gemmatimonadaceae bacterium, assembly GCA_937919035.1. Lineage (GTDB taxonomy): Bacteria > Latescibacterota > UBA2968 > UBA8231 > UBA8231 > UBA8231. The sequence goes on along the minus strand of CALFPI010000597.1, from coordinate 10,224 downwards.
GTGAGGATGAAGATCCGCTCCAGACCGGAGTGGATGCAGTTGCTCATGGGGATGTCGATGAGACGGAACTTGCCCGCAATCGGTACGCCTGGCTTGGCACGGTCTTTCGTCAACGGGAAGAGCCGCGCGCCTCGACCGCCCCCTAGGATTACTGCCGTTATGCCCGCCATGACACGCCCTCCCGCACGGATTCGACGTCGCTTTGTTCGAATCTACACGTCCGCCGCCGCCGGGTCAGATGCCAGAGCCCCTTTGAGATAGGCACGAAAGGCGGCCGGTTTATGGCTCAGAGCGCACTGCAGTTCCATCGATGGCAATCGGTACGCCGGTGTTTCCGCCGTGATGTAACGAGCCGCACAGGGCGGGCCGCCGTCGGCCTCGTCGTCGCCGGATACCCCCACCAGATCCGCATAGCGGATGGCCTCGCCATCGGCCTGGTACTGCGAGCCGACGATCCACAGGCGACCAAAGCGATAGCGCTGCATGACCTTCTGTTCGGCGACGGAACTCCAGCTGGTGCCGGTGAAAGCGAAGTCGCGTGGTGTGAGGCCGAGTTCGCGTTGCAGCGTCGCATCACAGCTCTCCAGTTCCCATTGCAGTTGCTCCCCCTGCGGGTCCCGGGCAACCAGTTCGGACAGATTGGGGTGCGTGACGGTGTGGGCACCGATGTGCCAGCCCGCCTGATGCAGCCCGCCGATCTCGTCCCACGTCATCGTCTGTGTGCCATAGCCGTCCCCCTCCATTGGCCCCGTATTGACAAACAGATTGCCGGCAAAGCCCTGGGCTGACAACACCTCGTGGCACTCGAGCATGGAGCGCACGGGGTGGTCGAAATCGAACAGGATCGGCTGCGGCGGCAAGGCGACGCCGTCGTTGCGCCAGGCGGCCAGTTGGTCATAGTCGATGGAGGTGAAGCCCAGCTCGGCGGCAATGCCCACGAGCGTGGCGAAGTGGTCGCGGGACAAGGGGAAATCGCCCGCGTCGCTGGTGCCGTGGCACATGGTGATGGGAATGCGCAGCGTCGTCATTTGGCCTCCGGGTGAGGTGGTGGGCTTCTGCGGGCAGATTCGGCACACACAACGACGGTCATGCCATCACCATCCTGCGTGACGATCCCTGTCTCGTCGTTGCGCACCGTTGCCCCAGCCGCCAGCAGTCGCTCGCGAATCGTCGTTACGTTCTCTGGCGACGGCACGCCAAGCATATAGCTGACGAGGCGGGGACAGTCCTCGGGCACGGGACCAGCCCCTCCTGATCGCCACGTATTGGTGCCGAGGTGATGGTGATAACCACCGGCGGCAAGGAACAAAGCCCCGGGAAAATCCCGCTGCATGGCGTCGAAGCCGAGGGTATCGACGTAGAATGACTCGGCTTGCTCCAGACTCGATACGCACAGGTGTACGTGGCCAATGTCGGTTGCCGGATCGACACCATTCCAGGGTTGTCCCTCGCCCAGTGCCAGCACGGCGGCTGTGTCGAAGGGCTCGGAGACCATGGCCACGTATCGGCCCCGGCGCGGCCAGATGTCGCGTGCACGATCGCAGTAGAGTTCGACACCCAGACCGTCCGGATCGGCCAGATAGAGGGCCTCGCTGACGCCATGGTCGCTGGCGCCCTGCAGGCGCGTTTTCGTGTCGAGGAGACGTCGCAACCAGCGGCCAAGCCCGACGCGGTCCGGCGCGCGGAAGGCGACGTGGAACAGACCCGTCGTCCGCGGCGGCGGTGGCTGCAGGTCGGCATGCTCTGTCAGGCGCAGCAGGTGTGGTGTTGCACCCGTGGCCGAGAGCCAGGCATCCGGTCCATCGCTGCGGATCAGGCGAAAACCCAATAGGTCTGCATAAAACTCAAGGGACCGTTGCAGGTCGGACACCTGCAGATGTACGGCGGCGATACATGTGCTGTCTGGCAACTGCCTCATGGGTCTACCGTCCATCGGGATTCGGACATCTGGATTCAATGACGCGGGAAACAACGGTGAACAGTGCTGCACCGAGGGCAGTGGTCACGGCAGCTCCCAGAAACAAGACCGGGTAACCGAAGGGCTCGATCGCCCAGCCACCGAGAAAGGCGGTCAGGGCCCAGCTGCCTCCCATGGCGGTGAAGGAGCATCCCGACATGAGGGACCGCCAGCGGGCGGGCACATTGATCTGACTGTACAGATTGAACAGGGGACCAACAATGCCGGCGCAGGCAGACACGCCGATCAGTCCGATGCCGGCAACGGCGACGGTGGGCACCAGGCCCAATGGCAGGAGCCACAGTGCGACCCCCAGGAGACTGACCATGTAGGCGCGGCGATTTCCCAGGTGCGATGCAAGGATGGGCATGAGGGTTGCCGCCGGCACGGCGACAAACTGCGACGACGCCGTGATGGCACCGATCCACTTGGTCGTTGAACCCAGTCCATGGTCCAGATAGACATTAAAAAAGGCGCCCGTGGCACCGATCCCTGTGCTGCCGAAGACGGCGACCAGCGACAGCATGGCGATGGTGAACAGGGGCAGGTCATCGTCAGTCGTGACCTGCGCCGGTGTGTACCCGGTGCCCCGACCCGCGTGGATCGCCAGTACCAGGGGGATCGTCAGCAGGAATATGGCGCCGCCAAACAGAAGCGCCCAGCGGTAGGGCACGGGGCTGCTGTCGTTGAGATGCAGCAGGGCTCCGATCCACCCTGGCAATGCGCCCCCCGTGAGGCTGCCAACGAAGGCAAAAAGAGGTACCACGGCACCCATCAGGGACAGCACGTGACGGCGCTCGACGTCTGTGGTGGCATCCATGGTCACGGGCAGAGAATTGACGAAGAACAGCGTGGCGCCGCCGAAGGACAGGGCACAGGTCACGGCCAGCCAGGTCGTCTGCATGCCGACGGGCAGAAATTCGACGAGGGGTCCACCCAGCAGACCGACAATGCAAACGAGTTCTCCCAGCAACAGCAGGCGGCGCGCCCCGTAGCGCACCCCGAGGAGGCCCGCCGGAATGCCGGCAAGGCCGAAGGCAAGACGGCCGATGGCGTTGATCTGGCCGATGGTCTCCGGATCGTAGCCGAGGCGCAGCAGATACAGGTTGTAGAGCACGGCATAGACGCCGACGTAGCCGAAACCCATGACGCCATAAACGAGCATGAGCAGTCGGACATCTCGACTGAACAATTGTACCTTCGCCAGATAGTCCGCGATCATGGAAATCCTGCCGCGACACTGGGTTGCACGGCGTTGGCGCTCAAGGGAGAGGCACGCCAGGAAACGCCATCATCGTGCCGGCTCCTTGTGCAGGAGCTCGCGCAATACTGCTGTCGCCCGCGGGCGGTCCAGAAAGGTTGCCAGCCAGGCAGGGTCGAAGCCCATGGGATTGGCCAGTGTCAGGTCTGCGCCCAGGCTGGCGAGATGACGGATCATATCGCCGTCGTCAGACCAGGTAGCGCAGTTGACGCCGCTGAAGGCGTCGGCGCGGGGATGTCTGACGAACCCTGCAGCCTGACCGTTGATATTGGCGCCACGTGCCAACAGCCAGTCGACGGCGTCCTCATGCCCACCGTAGGCGGCGTAACAGAGGGATATGTCGAGGACCTCCTGGTCCGGACGCGTCGGGGTGGCGTGTGGGCGGAACTCGGTGTTGGCCGTCGGCAGCAGCTGGCCATCGGTGTCGAAGAACTGTGCCATGTCCTCAAGCAGGCCCAGGGCGGCAGCGAAGGGCAGGTCGACGATCAGTCCCGCAGCGTGGAGGCTGTGGGCCATGTTGAAGTGATCTTCCGGGAAGGGCCCACGAATGAGCTCCGCGACGATGGCATCAAACATCAGTTCCGGGCCCGGCTGGGCACCGCCCTCGATGGCGATGGTGAGAAATTCGTCGCGCAAGCCCAGCCACCCCAGCTGTTGCGACGCTACCACCAGATCGAGGAAGGACGTGGAATCTGCCGTCAGCGCCGCAGCGTCGGCACCGTGGTCCAGCAGCATCTGGGCGATGGCGAGGATATTGTCCGGCAGACGGGCGCGCAGAGAGCCTGCCGTCAGGTGCAGCAACTGCGCCCCACGCTGCGACGGAATCGGGAACAGCTCATCGAGGTAGCCCCGGGCATGCACCAGCGCAGGCTCGGCGTCGAGCAGAGCGGCAAGCGGCTCGGCGGCGCCGGCGTCGAGCCGGGCAACCGCCTCCTCGAAGCGCGGATGCTCTGCCTCGTATCCCGTCCAGGCCTGCACCGGTACCGATTCCCCGGCCCGTGGCAGGCCGACGGCGACGATCTCTGCCGGCCCGTTGCTGCGACCACCGGTGGTTGCGGCGACGTACTGGCGCCCGCCGGCTTCGTAGGAGATCAGGCCGCCCGTCGTGTTGCCCGTCAACTCGATCTGCCCCAGCAGGGCGCCCGTGGATTTGTCGTAGGCGCGCAGCGTCGCCTCGCGGTCGACGAAGTAGTTGCTGCCGCCGGTCCCGAGTCCGAAAGGGCTGCCCGTCGTGGCCATGAGCAGGGTCGGCGTCGTCAATAGGAATACCCGCTGCGGCCAGCCCAGCTCATCGGGCAGGCCCTGCACCCCTTGCAAGGCGGGATGATCAATGGGGCCACGCCCGATGGGACGCATCCAGAGATGTTCGCCGGTGGTCATGTCGATGGCGGTGATGCGGGTGTAGGGGGGCTTGGTCAACGGCAGGCCCTGAGGTCCACTCACCATGGGTGCCTGACCACCGTAGGCGGAGAAGGCCCCGGGATCCACGGAGGGACTCAACTCGGTTGCCCACGGAAGTGTCTTTGACGGCACGTAGAGTACACCGGTGGTCACATCGGCGCTGCCCCCGACCCAGTCCGTACCCCCGAGTTCGCCAGGCGCCTGGATCGTGCCACGCAGCGACGGCGGTGTGTACAGGGGACCGGTATCGAAGGCGGAGATGATCTCTAGGGCCTCGCGGCGAAGCGCCGGCGTAAAGTCGATGAGATCACTCTCGGTGAGTCCCTGCAGGTCGTAGGGGGCCGGCTTCGTGGGGAAGGGCTGCGTCGGCCAGGGAGCCTCACCGTCGACGGCTGCTGTTGGCACCGGTCGCTCCTCGATGGGCCAGATGGGCTCACCCGTAACACGGTCGAAGACGAAAGCCATGGCTTGCTTGGTCAACTGCACGACGATCTTGCGTGGCCGTCCATCGATCTCGACATCGAGCAGCACCGGCGCTGCCGGGGGGTCGTAGTTCCACAGCGTGTGATGCACGAACTGGTAATGCCACAGACGCTCGCCGGTCCGGGCATCGACGGCGACGAGGCAGTCGGAGAACAGATTGCGTCCGGGGCGCTCGCCGCCGTAACGGTCGTGGCTTACGGAACTGACCGGTAGATAGGCGATGCCGAGCTCGGCATCGGCGCTGATCGTGGCCCAGACATTGGCCGAGCCGAAGTAGTCCCAGGACTGCTTGTCCCACTCGTCGTAGTAGGCTTCGCCGGGCTGAGGAATCGTGTGGAAGGTCCACAACAACGCACCGGTGCGCACGTCGTAACCGCGTACGTCGCCGGGGGCGGTGTAGGTGTCGGGGGAGACGCCGTCATGCCAGTCCGTGATGATGGAACCGACGATGGCAACATCGCCGACGACGGTCGGTGGCGATGCCAGACCGAAGCGATCCGGATCCGGCACCGGTGCCCGCAGACCGAGGGTCAGATCGACACGACCGTTGGCGCCAAAGGCCGGGTCGGGTCGTCCCGTGACGGCGTCGAGACAGTAGAGGGTATCGGCGTTCGTGCCAAAGAGGATGCGCGTCTGGCCCCCCTCGCCGCGCCAGTAGGCGAGGCCGCGGTTGAGCCCCGCAAACTCCGCACTGCGCCCGCCGGCATCGAAGCGCCACAGCTCCTGCCCGGTGGCGGCGTCGATGGCGATGGCGAAATGACTCGGCGTCAGCGTGTAGAGCACGCCGTCGACGACGATGGGTGTGCCCTTGTACTCGCTGTTGGGGCCGTCTTCGGTGGTCGGCAGGCGGTAGCGCCAGAGAATCCTCAGGCTGTCGAGGTTGCCGGCGTGGATCTGGTCGTAGGGAGCGTACTTGGTGCTGCCCGCATCACCACCCCAGGAGGGCCAGTCGGCGGCAACCTGTCCGGCGCCCAGGAGAAGGAACGAAGCGATCAGGGTGGTACTAATGGCTGGCAACAAAGGGTGTCTCCCGTGAAGGTGGCGCAGAATGAGATTGGGACAAGGAACAGAGCCGCTGATACGGCGTGCAGGGATGCGGTGGACAGCAGCAACGGGAACAAGACCCGAGTCGAGGCGGCGCCACCTGCCGGTGACGATGCTGTTCCCTGGCGGAGTCATCGCGCGACCTGGTGCCATGGGGCGACCGCGTGCCCAAGTCGTTGTTGCCGAGGGGAGTGGGCAGGTTCGACTGCATCTGGCACGGGATTTCCTTCGTGGCGATCATGCCACAGATCGATTATCATGCCAACTATCTTGCGAGGAGACATCATTGGGAGACCCCGTCATGGCACCAGCCGCCACCACCGTGCGCCGCTATCGCTGGACACGCGCCGACTACGACCGTGTCATCCAAGTCGGTGGATTCGAACCGCAAGACCGGATCGAGCTGCTCGACGGCGAGCTCTGGGAGATGACGACCGAGGGCAGTCGGCATGCCGTAGCCTGCACCAAGATCATGTACGTCCTGCAGCGTGCATTCACGGAGGGCTCCTTCGTCAGCGTGGGGCATCCTCTCGCGCTCGACGACGTCTCTGAACCCGAGCCGGACATTGCCGTCGTCCGTGGCACGCCAGACGACCACGTCGATCAGCACCCTTCCGCAGCACTGCTGGTGGTTGAGGTGTCGTTCTCGTCGCTCGCCTTCGACCGTGGTCGCAAGTTGGCCGCCTATGCCCGCAATGGGATCGGCGAATACTGGGTTGTCGATCTGGCGGCGGAGAGAATTGAAGTGTACCGCGAGCCAGTCGGCGCACGCTACGCTTCCATGACTGTCATGGAGCACGAAGACACGATCTCGCCGCTGCACGCTCCGGGTGCGACCGTTGCAGTGTCGGATCTGTTGCCGAAGTCGGCGTAGGAGATCCATCCTCTTACTGGCGATGGCTGGCTCGCGGTCGCCATCCTTCTTCAATGACAGCGTGATCGAGCCGGACTCAGTGAACTTGGTGGTGTGCGTCGAGACTCCGGTGCCATCGTGAAGAGCCATAGACGGTTCTCGGTACCGAATCAGATCCGACTGGCGGCATCTTCGGGGGCGTAGGACCCAGCCGTCCTGTTGGCTCATGAGCCGTTCGCCGAGGTCGGCTCGCCGTGGCGGATCTGCTGCCCCCGAAAGATTGATTTCACGAGGCGCCCAGCCGCACCGTAAACGTGGTGCCCACGCCGACTTCGCTCGTTGCGTCGATCTGACCACCCAGCAGATCCACCGTCTTCTTGGCTATCGCCAGTCCCAGCCCCGTGCCCTCCGACTGCTCGCCGCCCTGACGTTCCACCTGGCGAAACTCGTCGAAAATGTGCGGCAGATCGTCTTCGGGAATGCCGATGCCGGTGTCGGCGACCGAGAGTTCGATGGAGCCGTTGGCGCTCGCATACGTTGCGTCAGCAACCCGCTTCAGTGACAGCGTGATCGAGCCGGCTTCGGTGAACTTGGTGGCGTTGCCGAGCAGGTTCATGATCACCTGACGCAGGCGATCGGGATCGGATGGGATCTGGCCAACGGCCGCCAAATCCCTGTTCAGTGATACACCCTTCTGCACAATCGATTCCAGGGCATCGGCGCACTCATCGGCCAGCTGTCGCACATCGACGGGCTGCACATTCACCTCGATGCGTCCCGCTTCGATGCGCGACAGGTCGAGGATGTCGTTGATCAGGTTGAGCAGGTTGTGAGACGAGGTCTCGATGTTGCCCAGGTTGCGCGCCTCGCGTTCGTCCATGCGGTCAGCGAGCCGGCGCTGCAGCAGTCGCGTGTAGCCGATGATGGCGTTCATGGGGGAGCGCAGGTCGTGAGACATGCGACGCAGGAACTGGGACTTGTTGACGGATGCCTGTTCGAGCCGCTGGAAATCCTGGAAGCGCATGTAGCCCAAGGACAGTGCCTCGGTCAGGGCCTGGACGGTGGCTATGTGCTGTTCGGAAACGGTCGGCACAGAGAACGTCACGACGCCGAATCTGAAGGGTACCTCGATGTAGTAGCCCGAGACTCGCATCGATTCCAAAGCCGTCCAGTCGGCTCTGTCGGGGTCGGGGGCGTACCACATCCAGTCGCCCTGGCGGACGCGAGCTATGAAATCGGAATCAAGGTCTGAAGCTCTCGTAGTGATGCGGCCCTCACGCCAGACGGCCAGGCGCTCCTCACTCGAAGCGCTGACCCAGCGCACGCGCCAACCGCCTGCCACCAGCTTTGTGGGCGCCTGGAGTTCTGTCATTCCTGGCGTGCCGCGCAGCACAAAGCCGTGGGGCTCCAGATCCGGGACCGCCAGATAATGCTGGAACTGCTCCTCGGCTTTGTCGACGAAGTGGATCGAGGTGTGTACGGGCTCCACGCCCAGTTGGTGCAGGCTCTGGTGCATCGTCCCGACAACGTCCATCAGGTCGGCGCTGCCGCGCATGGCCATGGCCTCGGCACGGATGTGCTCTGTGGCGCGCTCGATCTCGGCCTGCCGAGCCCGCTCCTCAGCGGCGGTCAGGTCGAGGTGACGCCGGTAGCCAAGGGCGAAGACCTCGGTGAAGCGTTCGAGGAGGGCGATGTCGGTGGCGCTGAAAGGTTCCCGTATTGTCGTTCTGGTGACTACGAGGCTGCCGTTGTCGAAATACACATCCAGCACCCGATGTGCGATGTCACGATCGAGGCCTTCACTGCCAAACCGCTCCAGGTTCTTGGAGCGGAAGGTGACCATTTCCGTGTCCGGGTTGATGGTATTGATGCCGACCACATCGAACACCGTGCCCAGATCACGCAGTTCCTGACCGACAATGACGATCAGGTCCTCGATCCCCCTGCTGCTAGCCATCTCGGCGATCGCCGTGCGTACCCGCTCCAGCGAGCGCTCGACCGCCAACTCTCTGTTCTGGTCCTCCCTGGCCTCGAGTTCGAGGAAACGGCTGTAGGCGAATTCGAAGACACCCGTAAACCGTCTCGCCAACTCCAGCTCTTCTTCAGTGTGCGGAGCAAAGCTGAGGAGTCCGAGAAAGCCACGGTCGAACCCGGAGACAGCCACATAAATGTGGTCCAACTCGGTTTGACGCTCGATCTGTTCGATGCCCTTTGCATCGATGCCCGGAAGCTGCACGTACCTTCGATGCTCTTCGTGGCTGAGTATGAAGTCGCGGCATTTCCCTGATCCCAGGGCGAGCCACTCCTTGACGCTGGGCACGGCGTTCAGTGTCTCGCTCATAGCGGTCCGCCACCGAAAGGTCTCTACGGCGCAGACGTAGTTGTCGAAGAAGCCGTCCTCTTCGTGGGGCACGACGATCGTCGACGCAAAAACTTCGATGCCCAAGCCGCGGTATTCGTCACTCAGCACGCTGACAACGCCAAGCAGTTCTTCGCTGCTCTGCATTCCCAATGCCCGTGATCGCACCCGTCCCAGGGCGTTCTGGATCGTCAGCTCGCGGTTCTGCTGCTCGACCTGGCGGAAGTCGAGATAGCGCTGATAGCCGACGGCAAAGGACTCTGCGAGCACGCCCATCGTTCGGGTATTCTCGTCGCGATTCTCAGGGTCCGTGAATGAGACGACGCCGTGGCTGAAGGGGACCAGGTGGATCCACCTGGCTTCACACAACCTCTCAGCGACACGCTCCACGTCGCTCTCGGCCCCCGTCCAGTTATTCAGGACCTGACGTCTCTTCGCCGCGATGTCGTCGGTGTCCTGAGCTGAGCTGACTTGCTGCGTCTGGAAGGCTCGGATCTTGTCGCCTTTGAACGTGTGCTCTCGGTCCCCGTGAGAGACCAAGGTGAGGGCATCGTCGTGCATCGATCTGAACCCCGCGAGCCGGTCCTGCTTCAGCTCGAGACCCATCGATGCCCAGTTGCTGACGGCGTTGCAGTAGGTCGTGATTTCCCCATCCTCGATGAAGGCCAGACTGAGATACCAGGAGTTGATACCCAGTCCGTGCACTTGTGTGAAGAAGGTGGCGGTCAACGCATACAGGTCGTCCGAACCGCGCATGGCCATGGCCTGAGAGCGAATCCGCTCGGCTGCCAGCTGACGCACCGTATCGGACGCCGGGCTGCCCGAGACTCTGTCACGCAGGGCCGTGTTCTCGTCGCGCAGCCCGT